>NZ_JVPL01000319.1:0-1539 GCF_001054655.1 Bacillus sp. 220_BSPC | reverse complement strand
ATTATTTTCGGCATGTTAGGAGCTTTGATTTTTAAACCAAAGGGATAAGGGGGATGTAAGATGACCATCGGATCGGAAGTAAAGCAATGTCTTGCCAGCCTAAAAGGCGTAGAAGCTARTCTWTCCAGTTTAGCATTACGTACACAAGATAACGAATCGAAACAAACCTTACATGAAACGATGATGGTAGTGAACGAAGTAGTGACAGATTTGAAAAAAAGGGTGGGAGAGTTGGAGAGGGAGGAATTCCAGTATAAAGGGTTTTAAATAAAGTATATAGGAGGTATTATATAGTGCCTGATTGGTTAGATGTATTTGTACGGGCTTTGTTGTTTCTCATTATCCTTTTTTTAGTAACTAAAATGCTAGGTAAAAAGCAACTATCTCAAATTTCTTATTTTGAGTATGTTACTGGTATAACCATAGGAAGTATTGGGGCAGAAGTTATTACGGGTCTTGAACGAAAAATTACAGTGGGGATTATAGGAATTATAACCACTGCCGCACTACCTTTTATAGTTGGACTTATTTCTGAGAAAAGTAAAAAGTTTCGGGACCTTATAGAAGGAAAAGGAACTGTTTTTATTAAAGATGGAAAAATCATGGAAGATAATTTGAAAAAGGAAAGATACACAACGGATGAATTGTTAGCATTACTTCGAAAGAAAGATGTCTTTCAGGTGTCTGATGTAGAATTCGCGATATTAGAGGCAACCGGAGATTTATCCGTTATGTTGAAGAAAGAGAACCAGCCTTTAACCGCAAAGGATTTAAACTTGACGGTCGCTTCAGTCAAGGAGCCTCAGACTGTCATAATGGATGGTGAAATATTGGATGAACCACTTTCGACGATTGGACGAAGTCGAGGTTGGTTACACACTGAATTAGAAAAATTAGGGGTCACAATTGAAAATGTCTTTCTTGGACAAATAAATTCTTATGGAGAACTAACGGTGGACCTTTTTGATGATATATTGCAAGTACCATCTCCTCAAGAGAGGCCTCTACTTCTTTCGACTTTGAAAAAATGCCAAGCAGACTTAGAATTATTTGCACTAGGAACAGAAAATAAAGAAGCCAAGCAGATATATGAAAAAAACAGTGAAAAACTACAAAAAGCGATTGATAACGTTACCCACATCTTAAAAAATTGATTGTATGATCCGTTGTTCATGGGTTATTTTATTCGTTCTAAAAAACATAGGAGGCAGTTAAATGCCTCCTAAAACTCACCCAAAAGATGTCAAAGGTAATGCAGTAAAAGGAGATTATATATGTATATGTAGACAAAAGGGAAATTCAACTTGTCACGCCCCTTTTTAAAAAGATTGCTTTCAACTAATTACACATCTTAGCCTCATTCTGAAATCATATGCTTGTACATATATTAGCCATAAACACATGATAAAAGGTGATGTATATTTTTCAGAAAATCACGGCTATTATTATAGGAAGTCTATTATTGAGTATCGGAATAAACGGCTTTTTAGTTCCCCATCATTTATTAGATGGAGGGATTACAGGCATTGCCCTCATCAT
>NZ_JVPL01000318.1:0-8516 GCF_001054655.1 Bacillus sp. 220_BSPC | reverse complement strand
ATTACTGATATTTCAGGTCAGACGAATTTACTTGCATTAAACGCTGCAATTGAGGCTGCTAGAGCCGGGGAGGATGGAAAAGGATTCGCAGTTGTTGCAGAAGAGGTTAGAAAATTAGCCGATCAAACCAACAATCTGCAAATAATATCCATAAGCTTGTTTCAATCAACCAAAATGAAGCAAACGAGACCGTTAATAATATTCAAATTGTATGAGAAAACGTAGACTCTGGAAAAAAGCTTTCTGAAGAAACAGTAACAAACTTTGAAGAAATTTTAATTTTATTTGAGCAGCCATGTCAACAGACAGATTGATAGATTTCATCTGCTCGAGCATTCAGCTGCTGCCAAACGCTGCGATAATGCCTTGAACCGATTTTTCAAGATGACAATCGGATTGAACAACAGCATGGTTCTTGACGCCCGCCAGAGCTTGAATACGTTTTCCATTAGCTGTACCCTGTTGGTAATCTTGTCTCTGCCCCTTGTGCTTTCCAGATCGTTTCTTTTAAATTTAAACCTGCTAATTTTACGATTTGGAGAGGGTGTTGATAGTCTCTGAGGTCGCCGACCTCTGCGAAATGCCAATCCCTTTATTTTTCGCAACCTATCTCACTTTATAGAATTCATACGACATAGTTAAATCGTTATATAAATAAGTCGTGCGACCCAATCCATTTTCAGGACCATTTCTGGATATGTGATATTTCCTACCCATACATAAGCCAACAAACAGCCATTCTGGTTAATTACTCTTTGATATAGATCAACGAACATGCATGTCATTTGAACGAGGGATTATGTTCAATAAAGTGGAAGCCGTTTTAATAAATTCAGCCATAAATATTGTCCAATTTAAAAAGGATTGCCAGTGGCAACCCTTTTTTCTCAATATTAGTAATATCACCCATATTAGCTTGAAAATAAGGAGGGAATGTTTCAGTCCTTTTGACTTATTTAAACAGAAGCTTCTTTTTTAACATTTAGCAATTTAAAGAATTCTTTCATAAAACCTGGGAGATCTGGCCAAGCATGCCCTGACACGATATTGCCATCAACATGAAGCATTTCTTCCACGTATGTAGCTCCTGCAGCTTCTATTTCGGGTCTACATGCGTTATAAGCTGTCATCTCCCTGCCCTTTATATATTCTCTTATCGTTGTTAATACCAGTTGTCCGTGACAGATAACTCCAAGTGGTTTATTTTCTTTTAAAAAATGGGCGGTTATATCTTGTACTTTTTTATTCATACGAATATATTCAGGAGCACGGCCCCCAGGAATAATAAGTGCGTCATAATCAGTAGGTTCAATCTCTTCAACCGAGGCATGAGATTCAATTTTATATCCCCATTTCTCTGTAAACGTTTCCATTTCAGGCAAAAAATCATGAACAACTGTCTGGAGACTTTTTTTCACAGGTGAGGCAATTGTGCAATTAATATTTTCTTCGATACATCTATAATATGGATAAAATACTTCCAATGCCTCTACAGCGTCACCAGTTATAATAAGAACGTTTTTACTCATTTTTCATCACATTCCTTTTCTGAATTTTTTTAAAATTCCTAAGCATACTTAAAATTATATTTTCGTCAATGTACTTTCATCAGCGGAAGGCAAATTATATCGAGCCTCTAATAAACCGCGACAATAATGAGCATTAAACTCCATATTCATTCGTGACCCTTTAGCACCTCGCAGATAATCAGCAAACCCTTCTTCAGTTATCTCTTTATCTTCAGGAGTGGTTATGGCTAATTGATTTAAGTAATTCGACGTTTTTTTCTTTTCCAGGTATTTTCCCCTAAGTAACTTCCCTTCTACAGATAAAGGCAGTTCATATAGCTCTTGGATAGATAAATTGAGGATTTCTTTCTTTGACATCCCATTTTGAAGTAAATATCTTATAAGTTTCTCTTGCCTTGCATAGAAAGCTTTTATCTGGAAAGTCTTACGTAATTCATCAAGATCTCCATCAGATAAACTACTAAAGGATTCGCTAAAGGATTTACCTGAAGTTGCTCCTTGGTTGATTTCATCCGAAGCACAGTGATCTAATAAAGTTACTTTAACTTCATTTACCCAGTCTATTTCAGCCACAAACTTCAGTATATCTTCGGCCATGATATATGCGAAGTTAGGTGAACACCAGTAAGTTGGTAATCGAAAAACTACTTCGACATCGTTTTCTTTTATTACCGTGTGATCGATAAATCCTAATTCAGTTAAAGGCTGGTCTAATTCTGGATCATAAACTTTATCTAGCATGCTATAAACCTGTTTTTCTTTGTTCATAAAGTTCGATGCACCTCTCTTTTTCAATGATTGATACAAAACTTTAACACGACTCAACTGGTCTATTGATTGAGATTAAACCATTATATGTGAAGCTAGTTCGCACTTTTGTAACTTCGCTTTTTGAGCCTCGATATCAATATTATAGAGTCTGGCTGCATTACCGCCTAAAATTTTCTTTTTTACATTCAAATCAAAAGTTACGCCTGTTTCCTGTTGGATATCTTCAGGAAGCTCAAAATCTACGAATTTTTCGATAAGCCATTTTGGTTCCCATATTCCATAATCACTCCCGAAAAGGATGCGATCCTCATCCAGCCAGTACAATAACTCACTTATGATTTCTGCAAAATAACGAGGACGTTGATGGATAAGTGATATGGCTACAGCTAATCCCCCGTATACATTTTTCTCTTGTGTTGCAATCCAACAAAAATCTTCCAGTCTAGGCAACCCAACATGCTCTACGATAAAATTCAGTTCTGGAAAAGTACTTGCAGCATCATCAACGTCAGCTACATCAAAAGCGTCGCGATTAAGCGGTGTGACCGTTGGACCTTTATGGATATGAATATTTTTTATTCCCAGATCAAGGCATTTTTGCAGATAACGCTGAGACCACGGATCAGACAGCTTATACCCTTTAGAATCGCCATACCAATCAGCTGTATAAAGTTTTATACCTTGCCAACCGTATTTCAATTTCATCGCTTCTAGATTTTCTAACCCGCGCTCACCATGTCGAGGATCAAGCGTCCCATTACATATAAAACGATTTGGATATTTTTTTGAAAGGGCATCATTCACATCAAAATCTCCAAACCCGTTTTTGTAAAACTCCTTAAGATATACCGGTTGAAAAATAGCCATATCAGCATATCCTTTTACAATGACATCCTGTACCAACGTTTCAGAGCCATATTTCTCGAATTTTTCCCTTGGCCAAAAATATTCTTCAGGACTCAAGTTCTTATGATAATCATAGAAACAACTAATAAACTGTTCACCATGTATGTTTAGCTGGTTTTCCTTGCTTCCATCCCAAATTGCCACATGAGAATCAATAACAAAAATTTCTTCCCCGCTTTTCGTTTTATACAACATTATCACCCCTTCAAGTTTTGCCTTTCTCTTTACTTCATTGCAAATACTGTGCCAAAACTTCCTTCTTTACTATCAAAAATTATTAAATGTTTCTTTAATACAAGCAAAACTGCCTCTATTCCGATATTTATCAGGTTCTATATAATTGGAAATTTGGAATGATAACTATAGATTTAAATAAAAATATTGAAAGTTCTGTATTTTTTTCTAATGATATATGGTGCATTAAGCGACACTGTATCTAAAAGTGACGATCGTAATTAAGCAAAGTGCGACACACCTAACTTATAAGTTTGATTAAGAATGTAGATTATATTTGAGAGTGGGAAAGCATAGTGGAGAATAACAAGATTGATAATTTAGATAATTGGTATATAATATGTGTAACTATATTACCAACGTGATGGAGAACTTTTTATTATCAATCACTTAAAAATATTGTAAGCGTTTACTGAAAGGTCAGGGTGATTTCAGAAACATGGCACGCACTTACATTAAAAGGAAGGTACCGGTATGAAGAACCCATATATTTCGTTGGATATTTTCTCTTCACCGAAGACTGAAAAGGATAGAATCGAAAGAGCCTGGGAGAATTTTATATCAGGCCAAAATTTAGTATCTGAAGTGAGATCCTTAACTTATCAATCTTGGGAGCGCTCTATTCGTCATGGAGTACACCCCACCAAAGGGAGAGCCCCACTCGTTCTGTCACAAGATGAAATACAAGAATATCAAACAACCCACACGTTCTTTTCTATTTCAGAATCCCTTCTACCAAAACTTAAAGAATCAGCAATAGATTCAGGTCACTTAATTGTGATTTGTAATCATAAAGGAGAATTATTATATCTAGATGGAGATGCCTCTCTCAAAAAGAAAGCCGAAAATATAAATTTTGCAGCAGGGACTTCATGGTCAGAGAGCTATGTAGGGACAAATGCTATGGGCACTTCTTTGGCTACAGGAGTACCCATGCAAGTCTTCGCGGGAGAACATTTCTGCCAACCTGTTCACAATTGGGTATGCTCAGCCTCGCCGATTAAAGATCCTGCAACACAAAAGGTTCTTGGAGCGGTCAACTTAACCGGTATTTGGGACGTGGTACATCCCCTCTCTCTATCCGCTGTTGTTTCTATCACTCAAACAATCGAAGAAAAGCTCCAAAGCCAGCTCAAATTTGAGCACTTTTTGCTACTTGAACATTATATTGAAACAACTCGTAAAAACCCCAGTAAAATAGTGGCTGTGCTCGATCGTGGACATCAAGTCATTAAAGCCTCCACCCCATGGTATGACAAAGGTTGGATTGATTACAATAACCGATTAATAAATTCATTATCAGTTTGCAGTGGCACAGAAGGCATGAAAGACGGCTGGATTTTTGAGTCAGTCCCTTTATATCATCAAGGATTCCCTATCGGTTTTATGATACATGCGATTTCAAAAGTCAAACCTTTAAATAAAACGGGATTTAGTACAAAGTACTCCTTCACAAATATGATTGGGAAATCTCCGGAATTCCAATCTGTTATCGATGAGGCGCATACAATGGCCAATCTGGATTTACCCGTTTTAATTGAGGGAGAGAGCGGTACTGGCAAAGAGTTATTCGCCCAATCCATACACGCTTATAGTCATCGATCTGAAGCTGCTTTTGTAGCTGTTAATTGCGGGGCAATTCCAAAAGAACTCGCAGCAAGCGAATTATTCGGTTATGAGGAAGGCACTTTCACAGGAAGTATAAAAGGTGGCCGTGCCGGAAAATTCCAGCAGGCTGAAGGAGGAACAATTTTTTTAGATGAAGTTGGCGAGATGCCACTAGATTTACAGGCCATGTTTTTGCGCGTGCTTGAAGAAAGAGAAATTGTACGAATGGGTGGAAGAGAACCGATAAAATTAAATGTACGGGTAATTGCGGCAACAAATTGTAATTTAAAAAAAGCCTGCGAGGAAGGCACTTTTCGTAAAGACCTTTACTACAGACTTAATATCCTTTCCTTGCAAGTCCCCCCACTGCGCGAAAGAACAGGGGATGTCCCCTTATTATTAAATCATTTTTTGACAAAAACCTGTGCAGAAATTAGGAGACCACCACTTAAAATAGACGACCAAGACATGTTTGTCTTAGAGCAGTATGAATGGCCTGGGAATGTACGTGAATTAAGGAATTTTGCCTACAAAGTGGCCATAAAGGCAAATGGCAATGTAATCACAAACAGTGATTTCCCAAAAGAAATCGGACTAACTAAAAGGATAATAAATTATTCAGCGACAGATCATACACATCAAAAATTGAATAATAAAGAACAGCCATTAATACTTACTAATCCTTCCTCATCCCAAGAAGAATCAGTGAATTATCCAACCTCTTTAAAGCAGCAAGAATTGCATATGATTCTTATGGTACTTAATGAGGCAAATGGCAATGTTACAGCCGCTGCAAAAAAACTTGGCATTCATAGAAGCACAATTTATAGAAAGCTCGGGCGGAATACTAAAAATGAAAGTTTATCTAATAACAATGGATAATGAAAAACCAGGATGTCCTTTCTTGATTTCATTGTGTTTATTGGGAAAATTATAAGTTCTGCCGTTTTTAATTCCTTATTTCACAAAGGATCTGATAATTAAAAATCATCAGTATAGTTAACACTATTTCTTAAAGGGAAAAAGTATATATATTTTCTGAAGTAAATGATGAACTGTAGAATTTCCACTTCAAAGAGCACCATGATACTTAACTGCACCCCAATTGTTAGACAACATCGAGGTGCTCACATCAATCATAAAATAGTTCTCCGATTGATGAATGAACTAGGATTGAAGTCATTGGTTCGCATGAATAAATACCGTTCGTACAAAGGGAAAATCGGCAAGGTTGCGACCAACATTCTAGCAAGTGATTTCAAGGCGGCAAAGTCCAATGAAAAATGGGTGACAGACGTCACGGAATTCCATCTAGCTGGGGAAAGACTTAACTTATCGACTATTCTTGACCTGTTTAATGGAGAAATCATCGCCTATAATATCGAATCTCGGCCTGTTTATCCTCGTTTCCAAAATGCAGGATAAAGCCTTTGATAGCTTGGAATCGAAAGATTCACCCATTCTCCATATTAAAACCTATTGCCTCCCAGCTTTTCACTTTCTGCTGCTGCTTCTTCACCACGGCCACAAATTACAGCATTGGTTGGTGCCTTCCTTGGCAAACGCGACGGCAATTGCTTTTGCAATACCTTTACTGCCGCCTGTCACGACTGCCGTTTTATCTTTTAATCCCAGGTTCACTTTAGATCCAATCCTTTCTATGGGCGTCTATTGTTGATTACATATTAACAATAACATCTAGTCATAAACAAATAAACTATGGCTGATTTTCTGCTCTAATACTCAATAAAGGAGGGAAACCACTAAGATGGTTTCCCTTTAAAATGTACCGTCTTGTTTAGTATAAGGTATATTCTTATACTTGCTGAGCAAGGACAATTATCATCACGATTCCATTTTTTGTTGAACAATTCAAGGAAGCAGAGATGGAATGAGATAAGTGAACTCCTTATACAATAGGAAGCTAGCCAGGGATGCCAGTATAGTACTCCCACATTTTACTAGAAATAGCCAGTTCTTTTTAATCTTTTTTAGATAATGATGTACGGATTTTGTCTTCTTCACCGGCTTGTACTTTTGTACCCACTGAGGTTCCATTATCAATTCCCTCCCTAAAGCGATTAAAGTATTTCAAATGCTTTCATCACTTCATCGGGTGTCCGCAGCATCCCAACACCCATCACAGGAACACGATCGCCGACACGCTCATGGATCATAACAACTCGGGATGTCTGATTGTTGATCCGTTCCAAAAGCAGCCGACAGAAATATGGAGATAATCCAGGTCCTGGTCTGCTAACTTGTCCACTAATTGCAACGTTTCTTCTATGGTGATGCCAGTTTTGACCTATTTTAGCTGATTAATTTCTGCCAATATTTCATAGGAATGGAGGCGGGCCTTATGATCGTAAACCTGGGCGATTGCCATAATTTCATCGGCTTGACTTTCATCCAGAACCTTTTCCAGCTTTTCTTTTACGATTTGAGGACTGCCGACAATCGAAGTTCCTAATTGATTCTCAAGGGCAGCTATTTCATAGTCGCTCGCTATATCATTAATATTATCCACTGGCGGCTGCAATGGGACTTCCTTCCCCCGCATCAAATTCAAGAACTGCTGCTGCAATGTTGTAGCGAGCCGCTCCGCTTCTTGATCTGTATCGGCCGCAATGATGTTTAGCCCTACCATTGCATGAGGCTTGTCCAATACTTTAGAAGGCTTAAACGAACGGCGGTACAGCTGGATAGCCGGCAGTGTGTTATGCGGCGAGAAATGGCTCGCAAATGCAAACGGCAGTCCAAGCTCTCCTGCCAGCTGGGCACTGTATCCGCTCGAGCCTAACAGCCAAATAGGTATGTTTAATCCCTCACCCGGAATTGCTTTAACATGACTATATCCTTGTGCCAGGGAAGGGTCAAAGTAATTCCGGAGCTCAGCCAGCTGCTCAGGGAAATCTTCTCCTGAACTTCTCAAGTCACGTCTTAATGCACGTGCAGTAAGCTGATCAGTGCCTGGTGCACGGCCCAAGCCAAGATCAATTCGTCCTGGATATAATGATTCCAGAGTACCAAATTGCTCAGCAATAACAAGAGGTGCATGATTCGGCAACATAATGCCGCCTGAACCTACCCGGATTTTTGATGTACCTGCTGCAACATGGGAAATGACTACCGATGTTGCAGAGCTAGCGATAAATGGCATATTATGATGCTCAGCGAGCCAATATCGGTTATACCCCAGCTTTTCAGCGAGCCGGGCCAGCTCCAAAGTATTGCGAAAAGAATCAGCCGGCGTACTTCCATCTGTAATTGGAGAGAGATCCAGGACCGAGAATGGAATATCCGTAATTTGTTTTGTATCATTTTCAGGCATATGCTCATCTTCTTTCTTTAAAAATTTCGTTTCAAACCTATAAAAGAATTTACAGGTTGTTTTCTTTGTCCTTTTTTTCTGCTTCAATCTAAATCACATTAATTTAACTGATTTAATATCTGCAGAAAATACAT
>NZ_JVPL01000317.1:0-37146 GCF_001054655.1 Bacillus sp. 220_BSPC | reverse complement strand
GAAGAAATGTTTGACTTGCTCATTTGCTTTTTTGATAGTGTGTGCTCACTAAAATTTAACGTTGGCGCTTTGTTTTGTTCAGTTTTCAAAGAGCAATATTTTCCATCGCTTCGTTTAGCGACTTTATTAGTATAACACCCTCCAAACACAAAGTCAACAACAAGTTATCATTTACTTGTTTGTCCTGTTTGCCTCAAGCGGTGTATTTAATATATTAGCACTTGCATTTAGATAAGTCAATTTAATCTTTTAAAATTAACTTCATTTTTTTCACTGAACCACTTTCTTTCTATAGAAGCCGGTCCATGCCAATGAATCATCCAAACTAAACAGGAGGGCAGCTGATTATAGCCGCCCTCCCGTTATTTATTAATCATTATTTATTGATGGAGATTACGTCCGCTTCTTCCCTATCTACATTTCCGGCCTTTTCAATCTTGACGCTTTCACCTTCGGAAAGGTTAGTAAAGACGATTGGCGTAATGATAGAGCTAGCATTGTTTTTGACATACTCTATATCAACTTTAAGCAATGGCTGCCCGCTTGTCACTTTATCTCCTTGAGCGACAAGTGCTTCGAAACCTTTGCCTTCCAACTTAACTGTATCTATCCCGACATGAATCAAGATTTCACGTCCAGCTTCGGAAACGATACCTATTGCATGTTTAGTCGGGAATAAATTAACGATCGTACCGTCCACAGGAGAAACAACCAACCCTTCCTCAGGTACAATTGCAAATCCATCTCCCATCATTTTTTCAGCAAAAACGGCATCAGGCACTTCCGTGATCGGTTTTAATTCCCCTTTAATAGGAGAAACAAAGCGCTCGGAAACTTCATCCGTCCGTAAAGGTTTCGGGACGACATCCTCGATTTGCTTTTCCACACCTACTTCAGGAGACGCTTCTACTTTACGAGGCCTTTTTCCATCAATGATATCTTTCATTTGCCCCTTGATCGTTTCTGAACGAGGTCCGAAGATAGCCTGGATGTTATTGCCCACTTCCAGAACTCCAGCGGCACCAAGTTTCTTCAGCCTATTTTTATCAACGTTACCGATGTCATTGACCGATACACGAAGACGGGTAATGCAGGCATCCAAGTGAGAGATGTTTTCTTTTCCGCCCATGGCATCCAAGATATCCCCTGGCAGACTTCCAGCAGAACTAGCAGATCCTTCCGTTTCCTCATCCTCTTCCACTTCACGACCAGGAGTTTTAAGGTTAAACTTCCTTATCGCAAATCGGAATCCGAAGTAATAGATAACCGCAAGGACTAAACCAACCGGAATAACAATCCATGCATTGGTTTGCGGATTGATTAAACCAAACAGTACGTAATCGATCAAACCACCCGAGAACGTCATCCCGATTTTCACGTCCAGTAAATGCATGGTCATGAATGATAGACCGGCAAACAGACAGTGAATCCCGAAAAGTACCGGTGCAACAAATAAGAATGCAAATTCAAGTGGCTCAGTAATCCCAGTCAAGAATGATGTAAGTGCTGCAGAAGCCATCAATCCCCCGACTATTTTCTTTCTTTCCGGTCTTGCTTCATGATAAATGGCCAAAGCTGCAGCTGGTAACCCGAACATCATGAATGGATATTTACCAGTCATGAAGGTACCGGCCGTTAAATTCTGTACGCCATCTTTAATTTGTGCCATGAAGATGGCCTGGTCTCCTCTGACTGGCGTTCCCCCTCCTTGAGGGATATAGCTGCCAAATTCGAACCAGAATGGAGAATAGAAGATATGATGCAATCCAAAAGGAATCAGCGCACGTTCTACAACCCCAAACACGAAAGCTCCAAGTGTCAGGTTAGCACCCAACATATTTTCGGAAAATGAATTTAACCCCGATTGAATCGTCGGCCAAATCAAAATCATCAGCAACCCAAGAATAACTGCGCTTGCAGCTGTTACAATGGGTACAAAACGTTTACCTGCAAAGAATCCTAAATAAGATGGCAGTTCAATTTCATAAAACTTATTATACATAACAGCAGCCATGACACCGACGATAATACCGCCGAACACACCTGTTCCCAACGTCGGGATTCCCAGAACATTGGTATACACCGCACTATTTTTCGCAATGTCGGCAGCGTCAATGCCAAGAACAGTTCCCATCGTTACATTCATAATCAAGAAACCGATAATCGCGGCAAGGCCGGCAACACCATCTCCACCAGCTAACCCAATTGCGACCCCCACAGCAAACAACAAGGGAAGATTCCCAAAAATAATATTTCCGGCATTCTCCATTACCGATGCGACCATTTCCACTCCGCCACTCGCAAGAAACGGGGCGATATCCAACAAAGTTTCGTTTTGCAATGCATTACCAAACGCAAGCAAAATTCCGGCCGCTGGTAAAATGGCTACAGGAAGCATCAAAGCTTTACCGATTTTTTGCAAAACACCAAACAACTTCTTAAACATAGGTTTTCCTCCTCTTTACTGTTTTTCCATGCTAATAAAACGGTTACATTTACGATGGTATTCATCTTCCCACGCATCAGAATTCAAATACAAAAAAGGCATAAGCAAAGATAGGATTGAAATGAAAATTCAGGTATATAATACCCTCTTTCATAACAATCATTCTCCTCACTTATGCCTGATCGAATCAGTAACACGTAAGTTAATGTATGTTTATTTAATTTTCTTTTGTAATCGTTGGATATGCATCGTTAGATAGACAGCTTCCGCATCACAAACCGGCTTGCCTAATTTCTGCTGCATAATTTTTATTAGCTTCCAAGAGATATTGTAACACAAAGGATATTCTTCTTTCAATAGCATTGCTATTTTTTCAGGTTCCTCTACTTTTTCCCCAGCAAGCACCCTGTCTATCATGAATCTTAAATGACGGACCAAACGTGAATAGTCTATGCTATCCTTATTAATTTTCACATTGAGCTGTTCTTCAACAACTTGGATAAGGTGATAGATTAACTGCGAATGCTGATTGACTTCCGATAAGTCTTTATTTGATATTGCGCTATGAATATGAAGCGTAATAAAACCGATTTCCCCTTGGGGCAGGCCTATGCCTGTCTTATCTTGAATTAATTCTACTACATCGACAGCAATATCATGTTCAAAAGGATAAAGGGTTATCGTTTCTTTCAAGAATGGGTTTTTGATAGTCATTCCTTGTGAAACACGCTGAAGGGCGAACAATAAATGATCTGTTAAACCGACATGTATATGTTCATTTAGCTTTCCAGTTACCCGGTCATTAATGAGATGAATGGATTCTATAATGGCTGCTTGAAGATTTTGATCGATTTGCGGCAAGAGTTTTTTGTAACTTTCCTGTTCCTTAACATTTTTCAGGACAAACGTTTTCTCCGCTAGTTCCGGACTCAACTCTTCGCCTTTCTTTCGGTTGAAGCCTAAGCCCTTTCCAATAGTAACGACTTCTCCATACGACGGATGCGTGGCAATCACCACATTATTGTTCAAAACCTTTTCAACGATAAAACCATTCATTTTTCTCCCTCTTTTTTTCTCAAAGTCATCCCTATGCCCCATACAGGATAAAGTACTTAGTACTTAGTACTTTTACTATACACGATATGAGCTTTCTCTTACAACATGAAAGAAGAGCCCCGAAATCAGGACTCCCCTTACTTACTTGCATTATTACTTCAAGAAAATGAAATATAGCAGGAAGACGACTCCAAGACCCCACATGATCGGATGAACCTCTTTTGCTCTTCCTTTCATCGACATAGTGATTGGATAGAAGATGAATCCGCAAGCGATACCTGTCGCAATTGAATATGTCATAGGCATCATGATGACCGTAAAGAAGGCCGGAACCGCAATTTCGAACTTTTGCCAGTCAATATTTTTAAGTGATGATGCCATTAATACTCCGACTATAACCAATGCCGGCGCAGTCACAGCAGATGTCACCACTGATAGAAGCGGGAAGAAGAAAAGGGATAGGACAAACAGCAACCCTGTCACTACAGCCGCAAATCCGCTTCGAGCACCAGCAGCAACACCTGATGTGGACTCTACATAAGATGTCGTGGTGGATGTACCAAGAATTGCACCTGAAACGATGGATAATGAATCTGCAAGCAATCCTTTACCCACTCTAGGAAGAACATTATCCTTCATCAATCCAGCTTGTTGCGCGACAGCCACCAGCGTACCGGCTGTATCAAAGAATGCTACGAACAAGAAGGTCAGTATCACGATTAACATTTGACCAGTGAAGAGATCACCGGGATTTCCAAAGGCATCGAACGCAACCCCGAATGTAGGCGCTATGCTAGGAACGGCACCGATTATTTTGTCCGGCACTGGAACTTGTCCAAAGATCATTCCTGCAATGGCTGTAATGACCATTCCTATGAACACGCCGCTTTTGACGCCTCTCGTCATCAAAATGACGGTTACGACAATTCCAAACACAGCCAATAAAGTATTTCCTGATGTCAAATCGCCCAGTCCGACAAGAACGCTGTCATCATTCGTGATGATACCAGCATTCTGAAACCCTACAAAAGTAATGAATAAACCGATACCGGCTCCAACTGCGTATTTCAATTCGACTGGAATTGCATTAATGATTTTTTCACGTATTCCCGATAGGGAAAGTAAAACGAAGATAATACCTGAAATCAATACTCCTGTTAACGCCGTCTGCCAAGGAATTCCAAAGCCAAGCACAACGGTAAAAGCGAAGAAAGCATTCAATCCCATACCCGGCGCGAGCGAGATTGGATATCTGGCTATGAGTCCCATTAATATCGAGCCGATTGCGGCTGACAATGCGGTTGCGGCAAAAACCGCTCCGTAGTCCATTCTTAATTCATCCGGATAGTCCTCGATGCTTTGTAAAGTCAGCATTACAGGGTTTACAACCAGGATATATGCCATTGAAAGGAAAGTAGTTAGTCCACCAAGTATTTCACGGCGATAATTAGTTCCCAGCTCGTTAAACCGAAAATAATTTTTCATTATGAGTCTCCCCCATCATAAAATCGTGCCAACAGAAAATGCCCCATTCGCTTACGAACGGGGCTTGACTGCGGTCATGTAAAGAAGTGGCGGTTAATTTATACACGCCAATCCTTCCACATCGTAGTCAAGCCGTTCACGGCAGCTTGGTAGAAACTTTTGGGCCATATCCCCAATATTATACGACAATTATGTTTTTTTATTATTATAGGTATAGTGTATCAGTCACCAAAATAATCGTCAATATACCAAACGAATATTTTTTATGTAATTTTAGGCAACGTTCGCGTTTCGCTATATATTCCTTAATTATTCAGGCAATATCTTCGCCAACATACGTAAAATGTAAGGAATCTACATATTCAAATACTATTTTAACAAAAAAATCAGTGAAGGTTAATTCCTTCACTGATTGGATGGTTTTAATCTACTATTCCCACTCGATCGTTGCAGGCGGCTTAGACGTAATGTCATAAACGACGCGGTTTACATGGTTTACTTCATTAACGATTCTCGTTGAGATGATTTCAAGTACATCCCATGGGATTCTTGCCCAATCGGATGTCATTCCGTCAATGGACGTAACCGCACGGATTCCAATTGTATAGTCATACGTACGTGCATCGCCCATTACCCCTACGCTACGAATGTTAGGAAGCACCGTAAAGTACTGCCAAATTTCGCGTTCCAAACCATTTTTTCTAATTTCTTCACGTAAAATATGGTCAGACTCGCGAACGATTTCAAGTTTTTCATCTGAAATTTCGCCTAATACACGAATACCTAAACCTGGACCAGGGAATGGTTGACGCCAAACGATTTCGTCCGGAATGCCCATTTCACTTCCAAGTGCACGCACTTCATCCTTGAATAGAGTGTTCAAAGGCTCAATCAATTTAAATTGCATATCTTCCGGCAGACCGCCAACGTTGTGATGTGATTTAATTGTTTGTGCAGTGGCCGTACCACTTTCAATAATGTCTGTGTAAAGTGTACCCTGTGCAAGGAAATCAATTCCTTCGAGCTTCGTTGCTTCGTCATCGAATACGTAGATGAACTCGTTACCGATGATTTTCCGTTTTTGTTCAGGATCTGAAACGCCAGCAAGCTTCGATAGGAAACGTTCTTTTGCATCGACCTTGATTACGTTCATATTGAAACCTTCCCTGAATGTTTCCATTACACCTTCGGCTTCCCCTTTACGAAGTAATCCATGATCAACGAAAATACATGTCAGCTGATCGCCAATCGCTTTATGGATCAATACAGCAACAACGGATGAATCCACCCCGCCGCTCAATGCGCATAACACTTTTTTATCTCCGACCGTTTGGCGGATTTTCTCCATCTCGATTTCAATGAAGTTCTCCATTGACCAGTCACCTTTACAGCCACAAACGCCGAATACGAAATTTTTCAAAATGTCATTACCGTATACGGAATGACGGACTTCTGGATGGAATTGCACGGCATACAATTTACGTGACTCGTCACTCATAGCCGAAATTGGGCAAGACGGGTTCGTCCCGTCAATTTGGAAACCTTCAGGCGTTTCCACCACTAAATCACCATGGCTCATCCAGACGATTTGTTCTTTTGGCAGGTCACTGAATAACTTGGACTCATTTTGGATGGCAAGTGTCGCTTTTCCGTATTCACGGTTCTTCGCTGGCTCCACCTTACCGCCAAAATGTTTGGTCATAAGCTGCATGCCATAACAAATACCGAAAATCGGAAGACCCATTTCGAATATGCGTTCATCACAACCAAATGCATTTGCATCATAAACACTGTTCGGGCCCCCTGAGAAGATGATTCCCGTTGGGTTCATTTTCTCAATTTCTTCTGCAGTAATTGTATGAGGATGAAGCTCACTGTACACACCAAATTCACGGATACGACGAGTGATCAATTGATTATATTGGCTTCCGAAATCAAGTACTACGATCATTTCCTGGTTTTTTTGCAATTCTGTTTTCCCCGGCACAAACGTCACCTCTATCAATGTAATTCACTCATAAAATCGAGTGATAATTCTTATAAAAAATATTATCATAAAAAAAGAAAAACTAAAAACCCACCCTCAAAAATACAGAAAAAGTACAGACGAAGGCAGATTTTCAGCTTTCCTGTTAAAATCCGCCTTCATAGTCAAATCATTTACGGTGATTCGGTAGAAACTTTCGATCCATATTATCGAGGATATATGAAGGATATATTAGTTTAAGTTAGTTTTTGTTATTGTATCAATATAATAAAAACCTGGTCAAGAGCTAGTTTTTCTCATTAAGCTTTCCCAACCCTTTTGAAAGTGTTTCCATTCCCCATCTTCCGCGTCTCCGCGATATATCATTAACTCGTATCCAGCCGTCAATTCACTCATCTCATCTGTAGCGTACACTGCATCCACATAGGCGGCGTACTCCCTTAAGGTTTGCCCATCCGGCCGAACTAAACCAGCCCGTTTTAATTGTTTCAATAATATTAAATAAGCTGTCGAGAAATGAGCACCGGTTTTCTTTCTATAACGAAGAATCTGCAGATGAGGAATCCACTTCCTTCTGAGGAAATAACCGATAGAAGCGAAAATCAATGCACCTGATAATGTGATTGCCGTCCATTTTAAGAACCCTTTCATGTTCACAAAACCCGTTTTCTCGGAGGATTGAGTTTCCCTATCTGGTGTATCCTGGCGTTCCCTGGTCTCTTTCTTTGTTTGCTCTTCATTAGTCGGGGTTTCTTCAGGGTTCTTGATTGCTTCCTGTTTCAATTCCGAATCGTAAAATTCAACTTCCCCATTGAAACCCTTAGTCGGCTCGAAGGGAATCCAGCCTATCCCTGAAAAATAAACCTCGACCCAGGAATGTGCATTATTATTGGTCACTTTATAAACGGATTCGCCATCAAGGATGGATTTTTCCCCTTCGGTATAGCCCTTTACCCACCTTGCAGGTATATTGGCGGCCCTTAGTAAAACGACCATGGCAGTTGAAAAATTATCGCAATACCCTATCTGTGTCTCGAATAAAAATTGATCGACATAATCTTGATTGCTCTCTGGATACGGAATATCGTCCTTGGAATAAATGAATTCAGCTCCGTCAAAATAATCCTCAATGGCTTTTGCTTTATCGTACCAATTCGTTTCATTCCTTGTAAGCCGGGAGGCCAATTCAAATATCCGGTTTGGCAATCCCTCTGGAAGCTGAGTGTTTTTTTCCATTAATAAATCCATGGAATCGTCGGGTTCCGTCACCTTCCTTAACTCGGCTATATCAAAACTTGGCATATCATAAACCAGTTCATACTCTTTCATGGAAAGACGTTCGCCATTACCCTGTTCGGAAATAAATTTGTCCATCTCCTGATAATATTTGAAATCCTGCCCGTTTTTGCCCTCGATCTTTTTTACATACCCGGACTGCGGATGAAGGATATGTGAATATGATTCCGTCATGGATACTTTTGCCGTCATTTCTTCAGTCCTCACCAATTCAGGAACGTCGTAAATATCTAAAGTTGCCATATCCTGCCCGTTGGAAAAAGTGTGAAATTCCGTTTCCGGTTTGGAAACCCACCCTTTACCCGTATAAACATTCTTGTTCTCGACTTTCCAGTAATGTCCTGCAGGAGCATTATTATAAAAAACGATGGAACTATCCGGCTCTATCGAACCGCCAAGATCCGAATCGTCTTCATCATATCCGACACTTTTACGCTTCGAATCACCGTCTTCTTTCACAGCTTTATCAGAATAGGAAGTAATATAAGGCACCGGGTCCGGCCACTGCGGAGAGAGCTTTGGGGCAGCAAAACCGACAAGGACACTTACCAATATCATGCCGGTCAGCATCAAGATCCACTTATTGATGGAAGCCATCGGAAACTTAATCCTCTCCTGTATCGTTAGCCGCAGCAGGGAAAGCAAGCCGAGCATCAAAAACCCGATGATGATGATTCTTATCATTGCACTATCCCCCGCATAAGGAGTGAATGTGTCGAGTACAGATATAAAAATCACCGTTAACATAAAAAAGAAAAAGATGCTTTGCCTCACCATCACCCAGTAATGGATCAAATATGTCACAAGCCAAAGAAGGACAAAAAATAGAAACGTTCGAAATGGATTTGTGATCAACTCCCAATTCCCATCATATATAAAACCAAGATTGCCCTTAAAATCCGCTAGAAATCCTTTCAGCCATGACAATTGATATAAAGCCTCTTTTGAATGGAGGAACTGTAATGAAATCATTATATAAGCACTAATGAGAATAAATCGGATCGACCAATGTATGCGGAAATAATGCAGTAGCAGGGAGTAGAGCAAAAATAAGATAAAAATGATGATATTACCTGTATCGGTAAGTCTATCGACAGGCCTTAACCATTCAGTAATCAACAACAAACCAAATACATACATGAGGACGTGCATGAACCTTTCCAATTTTTCGGTAGTGACATTCATTTCACCATCACCTCCGATCTGTCAAACTTTAGATGACCATGTTCAAAAAAGCTAATCTTTATCCCCCTCGAGACAGCTGTAGACATTGAAAACCTTTCCTCATCAGTAAGATCTGCCTGTTTCTTCACGCATAACATCAATCCCTGATTAGGCCGGAAAGCACTCAATAAGTCCACCTTTTCTAAGGTTAAGTCTGAAACGATGAATATCACAGCAGCGTTTGCCGGAAGAATTCCCTTCCGGACATTTTCGTTCAATGCGTTTACAACACCCGGCTCTTCTTTAGCAAGCCGGTAAAAAATCTTTCGTTTCTGTTTGTTGCCTGCTGCTGCCGGTATGATTAACCTCGACCCCATACTCACATACCCAATTTCCATGCCTTTCTTTAACATGGCATGGGCAATGGAAGCTGCCATTTCAATGGATTCTTCGAATAAATCAGAAGGCTTTTCATCAAGCATGATGAATACATCCCGGTTTTTCTGCACCTCGAATTCCTTCGTCATGATTTCACTCGTCCTGGCAGTCGCCTTCCAGTTAATCCAAGACAATTGATCGCCTGGCTGATATTCCCTTACACCGGAGACCACTGAATGTTCCCGTTGTGTTTTCTTTGTTGAAACCACTGCCCCCTGATTGAACACTCGATCAAGATCACTGTAGGCAAGCTCGTGATAACGAGGAAAAACGGTTATTTTCAAAGGTGAACTATATATCGCTTCCTTTTCGACCAGCCCGAAAAAGTCCCCAATCCAAAAGCGGATCGATTGAAACGAATGCTCTCCCCGCTGCAAGTTTTCCAAGGTATATGACATGCTGAAGGTACGCTTGAATCCCGGAAAGATAATTATTTTCCTTTGCAGTCCCCTATCTTCCATCTCCTGAGGAAATTCCTCCTCTACCACCATAAATAATAGGGGCAGCCGGTTTTCACGCGTAAACGTCATTGCTATCTCAACAGATTCACCAGCCTGGCATTCCCTTTTATTGACCTTTCTCTCAACGGTAAAATCATGCAGCGGATAAAACAGCAGGATCAAAGCGTACACAGAAAACGGCAAAAATGAATAAAAAATGAACCAACTGACAAAACCGCCTTGAAACATTGCATAGCAAAAGGAAACAGTCATGAGTAATACAAGTCCGATCACACTTATATTTCCCCTTAGAATGTTGATGAATCTTCGCATTAGGTCACAGCCCGCTTCACAGGCACTTTTGTAGTCGCGACAATTTCATGTATCACCATTCCAGCATCGAAGCCCTCATAATTCGCTTCAGGCTTCAAAATAAGCCGATGGGAAAATATGAATGGCACTAAATATTGAACATCGTCAGGCAGAACATAGTCCCTGCCCTGGATCAGCGCGTAAGCCTGGGCTGCCTTCATCAATGCTATCGATCCACGAGGGCTCACCCCTAAGTAGACCCCTTCATGTGAACGTGTTTGATTCGCCAATTCAACAATGTACCGTTTTATTGTGTCATCCACTATCACCGCTTTTACCTCAGCCTGTAATTCTATCAATTCATCCAAGGTGATGACGGATTCCAATTCCTCTAGCGGTGCCGTGTATTGAGCCCTATGTAGAACCTCTATCTCTTCTTCCACACCTGGATAGCCCATTTTCATTTTTAATAGGAATCTATCCAATTGAGCCTCCGGCAGCGGATATGTTCCCTCGTACTCGATTGGATTTTGTGTCGCCATTACGAAAAAGGGCTTCTCCAATCCTCTTGTGACACCATCAATCGTCACACTTGCCTCTTCCATCGCTTCAAGCAATGCAGACTGGGTTTTCGGCGAGGTCCGGTTTATTTCATCAGCTAAAATAATATGGCCCATTATCGGACCTGGCCTAAAGATGAATTCTTGTTCCTTAGGATTGAAGATCGAAACGCCAGTAACATCCGAAGGAAGTAAATCAGGCGTGAATTGAATTCGCTTGAAGCTTGCACCTATTGATTTTGCCAATGCCCTTACCATGACTGTCTTTCCCACACCCGGAACATCCTCCAATAAGACATGTCCGCCGGAAAGGAGTGCCACGATGCTTAGTTCTGCTATATCCCGCTTTCCAATAATCACCTTTTCGATATTCCCCAAAACCATTTCCAGTTTTTGATTGACCTGCTTATAAATCATTCTCTACCTCCCGGGATTCACATTATCACTATTATTTCATGTCTTCTCTATATCACATATTTTACATTTAGACCCAATTGAACCTTACATTGTAAGTTTACTAGATTATCGGAAAACCATAAACGAATTTGTTCTAAAATATTAAAGCGGCTTACTGAAAAAGGCAGGGTTAACTGTTTGCTTAGTGAATATGAACCAATGATGACGTCCATTTGTTTATTGAAAAAGGTCCTATCACGCCATGACCAAGGATTGGGGAAGCTGTTGAACTCGCAGACTGTTCATCCTGACTTGTTCAAATAACTGATAGGATACGCCAATAAATCGGCGCATCGCAGTTTGTAGACAAAAGGGTTTCGGAATTAAAAAATTCCGAAACCCTTTTGAAATTCCAATTTTGGCAGTTAAGAGAATTGGCCGGGAAAAGCGCGTTTAGGGAGACCCCGCAGGCGCAAGCCGAGGGCGGACCGCCCGCGGAAAGCGAGTGCCTGGAGCGGAGATCAACGTCCAAATTGTACAAGCCATAAATAAACGGCAGGCAAACTCCAATAAATCGTCCACCTTTTCATTATTTCCCGCTCCTGTCATCAGGGCAATGAAGCCACGGCCTTCCGATCTGTATATTCTTAAGTAAACTTCTATTCTGTCTTGTTTATGCTAAAATGAATGCAATCCACTCCTAAGATATAAGAGGTACTGATCATGTATAAAAAATTCTTCATTTTGATCTTCGCAGCCGCCCTTCTTTTAGGGCTTATTAAAACCGTTATGGATATGTAGTTAAAACAGCCCGATTCCTGAGGGGAATCGGGCTGTTTTCATTTTCGTTTAACCTCTCCATTCAGCTTCCCCATTTTCGGGATAAGGATAAAAAACAAACAAACGACCAAAAGTGCCAAAACGATGCCTAGCAATATCGTCAGGTCAAAATTAAGCGAAGGCTCTGTTTCTTCTTCGTTTCTCGTTGGAATGCGGACCTCCGAGAATAATCCAAGCTGTTCTGATTTTGAAGCGATGGTATTATTTTGATTCTC
This sequence comes from Bacillus sp. 220_BSPC, assembly GCF_001054655.1. Lineage (NCBI taxonomy): Bacteria > Bacillati > Bacillota > Bacilli > Caryophanales > Bacillaceae > Bacillus > Bacillus sp. 220_BSPC. The sequence continues at coordinate 24,511 of NZ_JVPL01000317.1, read as the reverse complement.
CATTACAGGAGACTGAAACAGTGAGTCCTTCACCGAGTCAATGGCATCATATTTCCCTCTTTCAAAAGTGAGGTCTCTTTGTTCTTCAGGCAGTTTCCGCTTCTGTTCCAACAATCCTTCTTCATGGAAATACTCCGTTTGAATATCAATATCGTTTTCTTGATATTCATTGGGCTCCACCATCGGTTCCTCTTCCGCCCCGCCATGAGGTGCATGGCTAAAAAACAGGATGAGCAAGACAGGCATTACGTATTTATTCCACTTCATGGGCCATTGCTCTTCTTTCTGCAAGACGCTTCACTATATATGGAATGACCGTTGCGATAAGCGTCAGTACAATCAAGATGATACTAGCCGGAATGAATGCCGACTGATTACCGAATTGAATGGACATGTATACGTCCGCAACAGGGTGGTCTACATTGAAATTAGGCATGATTAAATCCAATAATGGAATGGTAAAGAAACTGATCAAACCAATCACCAGGATAGCACCGACAAACGGACCAATCGAGAAGGCAAGTCGGGTAAACGCTGAACAGAAGAATAAAAGCAGGACGGTGAAGACGGTCCATTTAATCTCCTGCATATCTCCCAGTGGATAGATCTTCAAGCCATACATGCTGATGATTAAACCTACGATCAGATTCAATAAGGTAAACAAGGCCGCATGGACCATCATTGGAATGGTTTCATAATGATGCAGGAAGAAACCGATCAATATCCCAGAAATGAGTATGATCACCAACATGACGATCGGCGGGATATTAACCTTTTCCTGATGAAGGACCTCCCCGCTGATTTGTACGGGATTCGCTAAATATTCGTACACATACCCGTTCTCCTGATCATCGACTAGAGTGTTGTTCAAGACGCTATATACGTCCGTCTTGATTTTTTCGGTTGAGTCTACATTTTGGGACCAATTATCATTAAGCTGATCGGCCCTTTCCTGCACGGATCCCACTTTCGCTTGCAGGTCTGCTGTATCCTTCGTGACCGTTTCCTGTCTTTGCGCTACAGAATTGACAAGCTCGGAAATGAAGCCGACAGTTGTTGCCGTATTGTCTTGAAGTGATACAAACATTTCTCCATCAAGGTTAACTGGCGGTTCTGCCTCCATCTCAGGAACTTCCATATCATCCGACAAATTGGCAGATACTTCTTGAGCCTTGCCGGAAATTGCAGCCAATTCAGCTAAAGTGGCTTTTTGCCCCGTTTCAACGTTAGCATCATATTCTTTCATATAACCCATAATGGATTCCGAGAACATCCCGAAGTTCTCATTGACTCCTGCTAAACTGGCTTTAACGAGTTTCGCTTCTTCATCTACATTTCCGGAAACCCCATTTTTCAAGTTTTCCAATTCTTTTATATTGGCAGCAAATATCTTATCTACATTTGCTTCGGTGACTCTTTCAGCCAATTCACCATAAGATGAGAGTGAACCGTAATAGGCAAGGAGGGCAGTTGAATCCCGATTCGTGATAGGATTCTCGAAGGCCTTCACAAGCACCGCTCGCCTTTCTCCCCCCACTTTTTCCAGAAGTGACTGTTCGAGAGTCTTGATTTCTGCGATGGCCTCTTCGATTGTCATACTCTGGATGTCCTGTAATTTTTGAATATCTTCCTGTGACTTTTTCCATTGGTCGCCTAAATCCTTATAATTCGTGCCGAGTTCATTATAATCAGCTTGTAATTGCGTAAACTGCGCCAGCAGATCATTATAGGAATCTACCAGTGTATTAAACTCCGTTATCACTTGGTTATAATTCCCCGTTCTGCCGCTTACCGTTCCGCTGAGATTATTGATTTCCGTTTGGAGTTCCGCTGTAAGGATGTTGAGTTGTTCAGCAGCTCCTTCACTTCCTTCTGCCGGCACCAAACTTTCAAGTGCCGTGTTGATCCCATTGATTTGATCCAGCAATACCTGCAGAGACAGTTCATCAACCGGGTCCTTCTTGTCAGGTGCAGCAGCTGATTCACCTTTTCCCGTTTCCGTTTCAATATCCTCTATAGGCGTCGTTCCTTCACCTATATCCTCCCCATCACCAGAGCTGCTTGCAAGATTTCCTCTTTGCATAAGCAAGGTTGACTGAAGGTTATCAAGACCCGCCTCTTCCGATTGTTTCAATTGTTCAATCGAGCTTTGTTGATCTTGGGTGATTTTCGTAATTTGTTCTACTTGTTTGTCTTTCATGCTTGTTGAAAATTGTTCCAATTCATTACTGCTGGAATCAAGTTTCTGCTGCATGATTCCAACATTTTCTCTAATGCCTTGATCATTAAGGCTGTATTTCGTATTCATTCCTTGCTGAATCTCTGGTATAGATTTATTCCCCTCATTCAGCACCTTGTCGTATGACTGCACACTCTCCATGACAAGCTGTTGATTTTGGGCAGAGGCCTTCTCAAAAAGGATACTTTGAGCTTTTTGATATTCCTCAAAAGAAACAACATCTTTCACAAATGAAGCCATTTGAGTCTTCGTGTCCCCTATTTCACCCATTGTTTCAGTACTTGTTTTGCCAGCATCTTTCGTCTCGGCAAAAACTCCTTCAAGCATGTCCTTATGCTGCTTGATTTCGCCTGCAAGACTTTCCGAGCTTGGAGTATAAAACTCATACATCGTGTTTTGAAAAGCGATTTCTTTAGCAAGGACATTATCGAACTTCTTACGGATGTCCTCGACTGATTGGGAAACATAGCTCCAATACTGTGTTGAAATATGCTTATTCATTTTGCTCTTTGTTTTCTCTAATTCCTTTTGTACCTTTTCCATGTTCTCTGCATTCAAACTGGGTTGTACCTTGTACTTTATCCCCGCCTTGACAGGCTGTTCATCATCGAACGTATAAATATTCTCTGAAAAATCGGATGGAAAATATATGACTGCATCGTACTTTTCATTTGCAAGTCCACTTTCCGCCGTACTTCTATTTACCACAAACCACTCATATTCAGAATCCTTGTCCAGTGTAGTAACAAGCTCTGAGCCCATGTAAATGGGGTTATTGTTAAATTCCGTCCCATTATCTTCATTTACAATGGCGATTTCGCGAGAAGCCGTTTCCGTCTTTTTCATTGGATTTTGGCCAATATAAGAAAAAAACAAGATTGGCAGCGCTAAGATCACCAGTATTTTACCGATTAACAGCATCGGTTTTATTTTTTCAGACACTCTCTTGCACTCTCCTTCTTTCTTCACTTAGCGGAATTTGGATTTTACACTCCTGGCCATTCAGCACAAAGTATCCGTAACCCGGCTGTATTTCTTCTTCTTTTCTGGAATAGGAGAGGGTGTACAAGCTTTGGTCCGATTTTTTAAGAAGCAAAACAGCCTGTCTGACTTGTTTCAGTTCGGTTGTCAACGAATCATACCCCTTCGTGAAGTCGTTGGCATTTCCAGCGACAATCAGACTAAACCCGAGATGGCTGTATTGTTTCATCAAACTGCTGATCCTATCCTGAATCCTGCCGTCTATCGTTTGTTGGATCCTTGAAATGCTATCTATGACAAATATGACCGGTGGGAATTCCAGTTGCTTCATCGGTGTCAATTCCAATGCCGCAAGATAACTTCGCTCACGTTCTTCAAATATTCCAGTGATATGATCGAGCCATTCGGTTATCCGCTCTTTTGTTTCCACATAGCTCACCTTCTCCTCAAAAGCATAAGAAGATAGGCCGCGATCCACTCCGTCAAATAATCCAATTTCGCCGACCGCCTGTGTAAGCAACGATTCCAGCAGCACTTTAAGGACATTCGTTTTCCCTTTACGTGACTGTCCTACGACAAGCAGGAATGGATTGGAATTCAACTCCACGAATACAGGTGTAACGCTTTCCTCTGAAAGCCCGATTGGAATGGTATCCTTCTTAATCGTTTGTGAGCAGTAACTCTTGAAGCTGCTGGAATCAAGACGTGCCGGTAACATCCGAATCGCCGGCGGTTTGTCCATTTCCTTATATTTAACCTTATGTTCTGCCACAGCTTGTTTCATTTCTTCCAAAACGGCTATATCATCCGCTCCATCGGCTGGTAAGTAAATCTGGGTGAGATAGGTTTGGTCCTTTTTCACCAACGCCCTGCCAGGAACAGGTTCATTTTCATAAGGGGTTCTCCCCAAAACTGAATATTTTTCCGAACTGTCCATTAAGTAATGGACGACCTTCGTCTTAAGGCTATTCATTAACGGCTGGCGAATCGCATTGATTCTCGTTGCCGTTAAAATCATGAAGATTCCAAGTGATTGTCCATCACGTGCAAACTGAACGAATTGGGCTTCCTGATCCTGCATCTCATCCTTCACTATGTCAAAATTGTCGACCACGATATAAATAATCGGCAATTTATCTTCCACCAATGCATTATAGAGCTTTATGTTACTAAGCTCCTTTTCTGAAAAAAGCTGCTTACGCCTTTCCATTTCCGCCTTCATGAATAACATGAATTTTTCGATTTTCCTTAACTCATCGAACCTAAAGTATTCCCCAGTATGAGGCAGCTGGCGCATTGGCAGTAAAGCGCTATTCCCGAAGTCGAAAATATAATAATGCAGTTCTTCAGGAGTGAATTGATCTGCAAAACTAAAGAGAAGTGTCAAAACGGTGGTTGACTTGCCGTACCCGGAAGAACCAAAAACCCCAATATTCCCATCGTCAATCCAGTTATAGACATAATTGGTCTGGCTTTGTAATTCGGGCTCATCCTTCATTCCCAGGTGGAATTGATTCATCGTCAGGCTTCTCTCAGGGTTTCTTGATAAACGATCTGAAAGAGGCGGCAGCCATGGGCTTGCCAACTTCTTAATCTCCATTTCTTCCTGTATCGCCACAATTCGATCCGCCACGGCTTCAATTTCACTAATCTTTTCTTTCCTCTTATTAGTGACCTGTTCCGATACATTTGAGATTTGAACAAGGCCGAGGTCCGTGACAAGTGCCACTTCATCCTCAGATCCAACCGTATCCTCTAAATATGGGGCACCGCTCCAAGCAGACTGGAACAATTCATAAACCTCGTTATTTCCTACCTGCAAATATCCCCGTCCGGTGACAGTAATATTTGCCGCATCGCTATTTTTAAGAATTTCCTTACTATCACTGGCATCCTGCACTTTCAAGGAAATTTTAAAACGGGCATTGCTCCAAATCTGGTTATCAATTACACCGCCCGGCTTTTGTGTAGCAAGAATTAAATGAACTCCCAAGCTCCGTCCAATTCGCGCCGTACTCACTAATTCGCGGATGAAATCGGGTTCTTCGTTTTTAAGTTCCGCAAACTCATCTGATATCAAAAATAGGTGCGGTAACGGTTCATCCGCTTTGCCTTCTTTGTATAAGTCCGTGTAATCGTTGATATGATTGACTTCGTATCGATCAAACATGCGCTGGCGTTTCTTCAATTCACTATTGATGGATGCTAGTGCCCTGGCACTGAAGTTCTTGCTTCCCTCAATATTCGTAATGACTCCCAGCAGGTGCGGAATCTGCCTGAATGGCTGTGCCATTCCACCGCCTTTATAATCAATTAGCAAAAAGGCAACTTCATGTGGATGATAATGAACGGCTAATGATAGGATGTAGGTTTGCAGTAATTCACTTTTCCCCGATCCTGTCGTTCCGGCAACCAATCCATGGGGGCCATGCGCCTTTTCATGCAAGTTCAATTCAACCCTATCCGTTTTCCCTTTCAATCCAATCGGAACTGCCAAGGATTTGGAAGACAGATTGGTCCGCCAGTTTTGGCTGATGGGCAGATCTTCCACTTCACGAGCTTTCAATAATTCAAGGAATGAAACCGTTTCTGGTATGGAATTGTTCATGCCTTTTTGATGATCTAATGAACGGAGCGTACGTGCATAACGCTCATTTCCTTCTTTTGAATGTGCATCAAGTTTAAAAGGAGTATGAACGGCCTTCGTTTGCTGGATGAGAATCTCACCCTCAAAATCATTAATGTACTTAACAAGCGTATGGACATTTTCCGTCAAACTTTCTTTTGCATCCGCTGCAAAAATCGTCGAGATGCCTAAATCGTCCGTTTTGCCTTCTAAATATTCCAATATGACATGCTCAGCAATTAAATTACGATCCGTGACAATAAAGACAAAGTGGGGAGTGAATCTCACTTTCCCTTTGTTCTCATCCAAATCTCTTTCCCTCAATAGCTGATAAATCGAGGTCAGCAGCTGGTCACGTGATTGCTCATTATATATGAATCCTTTTGCATAGGCATGCGGCAATTGAAAATGAGGGAGCCATTTCATCCATTCCCATTCCTGATAATCCTTTTCCGGAAAGATGGCGACAAATCGAACATCATGATAACTGTGAAAAAAGGCCAGTTGCCCAATCAATTGCTGCAGCTCCCGTTTAACAATCGATTCCTTTCCGACCAGGCCCATCGATCCGTTTGATAAATCGATCGATAACGGAAGATCTTCCAAGTTTTTGTACACATCCACAAGTTCCTGCGACTGCTCAAGTAAATCATCTATATCCCGATTGGACATATCGCTGCTATTTACCGACACCTGATAACTTGAGGGTATGGTCGCCGTTCCGATCTTAAAGTGCAGAGCATCTTCACTTTCCAGAGTTCGTTCCCATATACGATCGCTAATACCATCAGTTAGAAGCTTCATCCTTTCAAAGGAGGGGTAATGATAGAACAGCACATTCTTTTGTTTTTCAGACAGCTCTTGAAGTTCTTCCCTCTTCTGCTCTAGATACCTGGTATATACACGTTGGCGTTTTTCTTCTCTTAATTTTTGCTTCTTTTTGTCTTTAAAGTATTGTACCGTCGAGGTAACCAAAGTCGTCGTGAACATCACAATCGATATGATGATGAAAATGCCCCGCGGCTGAATGACCGTGATGACCCCCATGACGATCAGCATCATTAAGGGCGGCATAAGGATTAACCATAACCCTCTATTATTATCTTCCGCTTCTTGGCTCGGAAAAGATATCGTCACTTTCTCATCCGGCAATTCGTAGATCATCCTTGGTGTCCGGCGATACTGTGGATAGTTTTTTTTCATTTCAGAAATTGGCTTCTTCATTTTAGCTAATGATGTTTCATAACTTTCGGCGCTATGAATCATCAATAAGTCGCCTTCAATCAACCTCAGCACCATATGCGGCCAGCAAACCAGATCACCATTTTGGATGGGAACAGCCTTCGTTACCCTTTCACCATTCAGGAATATCCTGCCATTTCCCTCTGGCATGAGGTGCCACTTCCCTTTATGCAGCACAAGGGAAAAGTCATTGCCGGAAACGGGCCCTTCTTTACGAATGGTCGCTCCCGCCTTGTCCGATAAAGTGATTTCTTTCAAGTTGCCTATATAATAGAGGCTTTCTTCCAATTCCCCTGACGTATAAAAAATCTCGACCGTTTCTTCTCCTTCTTGAAAGGTGAAGCTATGGAATGGCATTACATCGCCAAGCTTCTTGCCCTCTCTAAACACCTCATATTCATCAAGTCCCTCATGTTTTTTCAGCTTGATAGGACCTTGTTCAAAAGGAATGGAATAAACGGTGATCGTATCCTGTTTTGATGGCCCAATCGAAATTGGACCGTTATGATTATCCTTGATCGTAAAGGATTGGTAGGTCCCACTAGAATAAATCCATAATAAACTCATTAAATCTCACCTCCGCAAAAGGCCCATTGCTCACTCTTTGCTTTTCTCTATTTCTTCAGTTGATTTTTTGGAGGAATCCTTACTTTCTTCTTTTCCCCCAGAAGCAGGTTCGTTTTCCGCTTCTTCTTTTACAGCAGGTTTTGCTTCCGCTGCGCCTTTATCCTCTACATTCGAATCTGTTGCAGCAGGGTTCTGACCTTGCTGTTCCTCCATTTGCTTATCCAATTCCTTTTTTTCCTTTTCATATTGGGACAGCTCAGTATCGACTTCTTTAATTTGCGTTTCCTTTTCTTCCCCAGATAGGCTATCGTCCAACTTAATCTGTTCTTTCTGGTTTACCAGCCCATACATAATCAATTCGCGATCCTCCATGATTCTCGCCAAATCGATCGCTTCCTCGCTCATGCCCCTGCCTATATAAATCCAATATAGGAGATACTGACTATCCGTTTGCAACGTGATTGCATTTTCCACATTTTTCCTGGCTACTCCCTCCAATGGTTCATAAGAGACGTAGGACTTCGCCAGTTCATATTGAACGACATACGGCATCTTTTTCGGATCGTAGTTTTCCAAACGGTCAATGACTTCACTGTATTTTTGTTTTAAGAAGCTTTCACCGCTTTCTACATATGCTTCCTGCTTAGGGTGTGAGAAGAATAGTGTGTAAATCGTAAACAATAGAAGTGGCAAGAGAACGATCACCGTACCCCAAAGTGTATAACGGCCCGTTTTCCATTTCTTTTCAGGGATATGTACAAATGCCTTTTCTTCCTTCTCTAAAGCTTCTATCCGGTTTTGAATGACCGTGGAAAGTTCATCCCAAGTCCCCGATGACAATATACTTTGTGATTCGTTCGATAGTTTCAGTGTTTTATGGTAAAGCAGATACTCTTCGAATGTATGCTGCCCATCCACAAGCGCCGAAATCGTTGCCTTCGTTTCTTTAAATAACTCATCTCGATTATGCTCATAAGGAGGCAAACTGTCTTTTACGCCATAATGCAGGAAATATGGGGTCAAGCTTGAATCAAAAACGATATTTTCCGGACAGACGACTAGTTGCAGGCGATTCAATTCATGATTCCTTATTTTCTTCAGGATTTGATAAGACGATAACCATTTACTCAATGGATTTTTATCTTTAGCTTTGGAAAAAACCAAAAAAGAGGCTGGTGGATTTACTCTGATCTTCACCTCGTCCTCTGTCACTTCTATATGTTTCTGGAGAGCATCATCCGCTTCATGAATAAGCTGTAATTCCAGTGGGTCCTGCATCGATAGTTTTGCCCGTTGGAAAACGAACGAATGCCCCTTATCATCCTTCATCATTGCAGCTTCTGTTTTTTTCTCCAGATATGGTTTCTCATCCATTTTATGTAACTCCTTTACCCCTGCTAAAGGGCTTTAGACTTTTTTCCTATAAAGAGTCCACACCTATCCATTAGAGGATCTCAAGGCGGTCCCCCGTCGTAATTCCGCTATCAAGCAGGGTTTCATAACCTGCACATACGAACTCTTTATTCTGAACCCGCACCCAATAGCCTTCTTTAGGTGCACTGGCAATATCCTTTACCTGCCATATTATCTCCACAACCTTCTTGATGGAGCGGTAATTCGACACTTGCAAATCAAATACTTCCCCTGTATACCTGTTTAAATCGATCGTTAGTTGAATATATATGGAAACCACCTCTTTTAAAGCAAAAAAGCACCACGATCTTCAAAAAGAGTCGCGGCGCTTTTTCCTAGAAATTCTTTTTCTCATTTACCTAATGATCATCCGCGAATTTGACTAGCAATCTGATTATCTGTGTCTTCAAGGATTTGAGCTGATTTATTCAATTGTTGAGAAACTTCATTCAACAAGCGAGCCATATCCATGAATGAAGGCTTTAATTCTTCGTACTGACCTACGAAAGCCTCACTGGAGGAACCTTCCCAAATACCAGTTAAATGATCTCTCATTCTATCTAAACGACCAATCATATCCGTTACTTGTTGGCTCTCATTATCATATTGTCTAGCTACATCTTTCAGTTCTGAAGGTGTTACGCGAATTTGTGACATAGAAAAAATCCTCCTTTTATCTTATATAGTACATTTTAATAGAACCATACATTTTCTGCCATATAAATAAGCGCAAAGTCGAAAAATGGTAAATTATAATTATGCAAAAAAACCTAAATATGGCATTATGGAAGTCTATCTACCTGTTTTCCCAAACCTTTAAACCCATTTTTTAATTAATTTTTAATATTTTACTTTTTTATGGTAAAAAAAGTACCTTATACCCAATATTTCTGAACCGTTATCCATTAATATGGTTTTCACCATAATAATAGTGACTTTCGACTTTCTTTTCTACGAAATTAATCAAACGTTTGATTAAACTCTGAAAAGCAATTTTTATTTATTGATCGAATATAAATCATTTACAAAAGGACATCAGAATGAATGGAAGACCATTTGTACCATGCTATTTTCAACTTTATTCTGACAGGAATCCTTGTCATATAGCGAGAATCGATATATCCAACAGAAACAGGCCAGCTCTTGCCAATGATTCAATTACGTAGCTTAGTCATATAACCCGTTCCAAAAAATGTTTCAAAAACCGCTCACTTTCCACATTCGTACAGACACGGATTCTAGGTTCGCCATCCTTTTGACCGATTGTCCTGCCTGCTTCTTCACCCTCGGTCACCACCTTGACGTTCATCCATTCTGTCCTGACAAAACTTGAATCAATCGCAACCCCGACTGCAAGCGGATCATGAAGGGCGCAACCACCCAAACCTGGATGGGAGTTTTCATATGCTTTCATATAATAATCGGTCATTTCGGCTAAAAATTCGGCGCTTTCCTTACCAGTGGCACGCCAATCATCAAGCTTCGATTTCAGTAGGTATGTTTGCAGGGTCACATCAAGCCCCACTAGGGTGATCGGCAGTCCTGAAGTCAATACCTGATGGGCCGCTTCTGGATCTGATATTATGTTCGCTTCAGCATAAGGGGTTACATTTCCTGGTACGTTTACGGCACCGCCCATAATTACGACCTCTTTTACAAGCGACATGATCATCGGCGCTTTATTGATCGCCAATGCGATGTTAGTCAGTGGCCCAACTGCAATGACCGTAATTTCATGCGGTCGGCTTTGCACTTGATCGATAATGAAATCTGCTGCATTTCCTTTTGATGCTTTGATGGTTGGTTCAAACCGAAGGGTATTTCCTAACCCGTCTTCCCCATGAACATGCTTGGGATACCGCTTCTTCCTTCCGCGTACCAAAGTTTGGTCAGCACCTTCATATACCGGTATGCGCCTATTTAATTTCTCCAAGACGGCAAGTGTATTACGGGTCGAATCAACAACGGGCACGTTACCAAAGCAAGTGGTGAATCCGAGCACTTCCAATTCAGGGGAATTTAGAGCATATGCCATCGCCATGGCATCATCTATCCCCGTATCTACATCAAATATGATTGGTTTCAATTTTTCCACACCTTCCAAAATCACTTTTTGCTTTAACAACTCATTGCTTCTCTTATCTCTTCCTTATGTATAAAGAAACACTGTTTTCCAACTGAATTTTAACATTCAACGATAGCCCAGTTCCACAGAAAGTTAGGAATACTCATAATTCACAAACAAATGACAAGTACAGGCGGTACTTGTATCTACCTGTAAAAATAGTTGACCGCCCATAAATATCAATGATATAAAAAGTGAAAAGAAGAAGTTGTACCACGAATTAGTTATGAATACATGCGTTACGAATTTATGATATCCAAGGTGGAAAAAGGATGAAAATGTTTAAGTTGATTGAAGATGTTCCATCTGCGTATAAAAAAGGAACAAAATTCTTTTTAATATCGCATTCTGAATTCATTGGCGTGAAAAGTTATGTATTACTGGCAGAAGATTTGAAAGGAAAGATCGAAGTAACGGAAGAGGAATTGAGGAATAAATTCGTTTCCATCCATTGATTCCCAGCGGCCCATATAAACTTAAAAAAGAGGAATTCCATTACTGGAATTCCCTCTTCTTTCTTATTTTAAGTCTTCAATCGAATCAATATCGACGTAATCCGGTACGACCAGACCATTCTTTGTTCCTTTTAAGTTTGGTCCAAGGTCAACCATTTCAGCTTTGTACTTATTATAGTATTCAAGATGTGTTCCCGGGAGCCATGCGGCCACCATGGCGTCCGCACTTCCGTTTGCAACGCCGGCAAACATTGGTCCCACTTCAACTTGACTTAATGTTACATCATAACCATTCTGCTCCAGAACCTTGCCAATCACATTTGTGCTGGCAATTTCAGTGTCCCAGGCAACATAAACCAGTTTGATTTTTTCACCATTTCCTGTTTGTGCACCTTGGGTCCATTTGGATACTTTGTCCTGATTTTCCTTTATCCATTTTTCTGCTGCTTCTGAAGGAGACATCCCTTCAGAAACTTGGACCATTACATTTTCCATATCTTTAGTATCCCAGAAGAATTGATCAAGGATTTTATAAGCGCCAGGGGCATCCTGTTCAAGTCCTTTTCTGGCAATCGAATTAATATTTTCAGCCCCGCCAAAGGATTCATTCGGGTCTTCAAGATATTTCAAGTCATATTTCGAGAACATCCAATGCGGTGACCATCCTGTAACGACGATTGGTTCTTTTTTATCGATTGCTTTTTTCAATTCAGCAACCATTGCCGCCGAAGACCCTTCAACCAACTTCCAATCATCCAGTTTATAATCATCTATAGCCGTTTTAGTCAACTTCATCAATCCTGCTCCAGGTTCAATACCGATGATTTCATAATCGGCTTTGGCAGCAAAACTATTTTTATCCCCGGTCACAGCCGTATCTTTTGTAAAAGTACCGAATAGCGCAGTACCCACAACTAGTAAGGCCAATATTGTAAAAATGATTTTCCTGCTTACGACATGCTCGTAAGCTGGTTTACGAAGGTTTTGCGTGATACGATCGAGTATGATTGCAATGATTACGATGGATAATCCTGCTTCAAATCCTTGCCCAACATTAATTTGGCTGACAGCCCGGTAGACATCCGCCCCAAGTCCGGGTGCTCCAACCAATGAAGCTGTAACTACCATGGATAGTGCCAGCATGATGCTTTGGTTAACTCCTGCCATAATCGTAGGAGTGGCCAACGGTATTTGTACCTTGAATAACTTTTGGCTGCTGGTTGAACCAAAAGCATCCGATGCTTCGATCAAATCATTAGGCACTTCCTGAATCCCAAGATTGGTCATTCGGATTGTCGGTGCAATCGCGAAAATGAAGGACGCGATGATTCCAGGCACTACCCCTATTCCAAAGAATAAAATGGAAGGAATCAAATAAACGAATGCAGGCATCGTTTGCATGAAATCCAAGATCGGGGTAACGATCTTACGTACCGTGTTATTTTGGGCACACCATATTCCGATCGGTATCCCGATCACTATCGTTAAGACTCCTGACAATATAACGATTGCCAGTGTTTGGATGCTTGATTCCCAATAACCAAGATTATCGATCAATAGTAAGCTAATTAATGTAAATAATCCTAATGGCCATCTGCTTGTATAGGTGACCAGAAGGGTCAGGACGATGATTAAAATGATCGAAGGTCCTGCACTCATTACATCGACCAGGATATCCAGTAGTCCCTCGATCACATTCGTAATAAGTGTAAATAATCCAGCAAATACAATAGTTATCCAATCCACTAAAGAATCGACCCAAGCTCCTAGTGGGATTTTCGGCATATTCATTGAATTATTCACTCTCCATTTCATTCAAGGAATCTTTATTTCCGGCCAAAGCACCGATGACGGCACCGCGAAGAAGAATTCCTTTAATTCTGTTCTGATCATCGATGACTGAGATCGGCAAGCTTGAAGTCGCCATCACATCCATGAGGTTTCCAAGTAATTCATCCTCTTTTACGGTTGGGATATCGGTTGTCATCACTTCAGAGATCGTTTGATCATTGCTCATTGCCTGACGTGCCTGTTCAGCAGTCACGGCCCCCAATAACTTCTGCTTCCTATCCACAACGAAAATGCTGGAATACCCTTGTTTACGCATGATTTCCAAGGCAACCCTCGGGCCTCTGTCCACCGCGATCTTCTCTGGGCGTATCATCACATGAGACGCGGTCAATACTTTTGATAGATCAACATCTTCCACAAACTTTTCGACGAATTCATTGGCTGGATTCATCATGATTTGTTCAGGGGTACCCAATTGAATCACACTGCCATCTTTCATAAGGGCAATTCTATCCCCGATTCTTAATGCTTCATCAAGATCATGGGTAATGAATATGATCGTTTTTTTGTACTGATCTTGGATTTGAATCAGTTCATCCTGCATATCCTTACGAATCAATGGATCAAGGGCACTGAAGGCTTCATCCATCAGTAGGATATCCGTATCACTGGCGAGTGCCCGGGCTAACCCAACCCTTTGCTGCATACCGCCGCTAAGCTGTGATGGCAGCTGATTTTCGTAGCCTTTCAATCCAACGGCCTCAAGAGCCTTCATCGCATTTTCATGACGTTTCGCAGGATCTACTTTTTGAATTTCGAGCCCGAATTCAGCGTTTTCCAATATCGTTTTATGCGGGAATAAAGCAAAGTTCTGAAATACCATGCTTATTTTCTTTTGTCTGACTTCCCTTAATCGGGCAGCATTCATCTTCACGATATCTTCGTCATCAATTAAGATTTCCCCCAAAGTGGGATCGATCAAACGATTGAACATGCGGATTAAAGTTGATTTCCCGCTTCCGGATAGGCCCATGATGACAAAAATTTCACCGGGATAAATCTCGAAATTAACATTATTCACTCCGACCGTTTGTCCCGTTTCTTTCAAGATTTCCTTTTTCGATTTGCCTTGCTTCAATAAGTCTGTTGCTGCTTTTGGAGATTTGCCAAAAATTTTCGAGACATTTCTGACTTCTACATACGGCTTCATCAAGTCACCTCATTCTAATAGTTGCCCATATGATATTCAGTTTTGCTGAATTCCCCCGTTTTATGCGAGTGATGATTATTAATGCACAAGTATCTTGAAATAACCGAAATTCTACCCCTTCAAAAAAGCGGAAGTGACACTTATTTAGTGGCACAGGGCATACGTGTATAGAAAAATAATCTATATTTATTATTCCCAAGAAGCAATTCTTTACTTGGATTATATTTTGTGTGATAAATTGAGCATTTCAAGTAGGAAAAAAGAGGTGCAATCACAACTGAGGAAACTAGCAGGCACAACATATACCAACTGTAATATAAACGATTTCCACTTAGAGTTTTGTCCTGATGATGGACTTACGACTACCCTCTAAAGTACTTCATTTCCTTTACCAGGTGGAATGATACTTGCAGTGCAGTATAACACCAAAACGCATAGAAATATGATTATGGGATTCCCAATAGGTCTAATGAGCTTTGCAGGGAAAAGAGGTGCAATACAACTGAGGAAACTAACAGGCACAGCATATACCAACTGAAATATAATGGTTTTTTATTTTAGAGTTTTGTTCAGTCCCAACACACGGAATGAACCTGTATCCCTAAAGTACTTCATTACCTTAACAAAGAATGAATATAAGTTCAAATGATGCGGGACGGAATTCTTGCCTAAAAAGCCCATTTTCCCCATCGATTCCAAAGGTTACGGAAGACTCCAAAAACCTTGATATACCAACACTTCGGCTTCCTATAATCATAAACTCCCAACATCGGCCGCAATTTTTTTCAGTTTTTTTTAATTCTAAAATCATCCAAAAAGTGGGAAAGGTGATTTTCCGCTTAAAAATCACATGGCAAGATTGGGATTTCACACATTTTTTTATTGGTATGTTTTATGCAGCCATATTTGAAAATGTGTCACATATACAGAAAAAAAACCTTGAAACAACCATTTCATTTCAAGGTTCATGCATATCATCGATACAAACTATTTAGCATTCCTATGTTCATCAAAATCGATTTGGCATTCCTCTAGCGGAGTTACTTTCGTTTTCTTTATGAACTTATAACCAAGCCACATTACCAAAAAGAACGGGATGCCAAGATAGGCAGCGAACACACTGGCCCAGTTAATGTCATCGCCAATAAAGGCTTGATAGTTTTGCGCCAATAATACGAAGAAACAAAGGGCAAAGGAAAATATCGGCCCGAAAGGAAACCATTTTGATTTATAGGGAAGATCGTCCAGTGAATGCCCTTGAGCAATATAAGCTTTTCTAAACCGGTAATGGCTTGCCGCTATACCGAGCCAAAATATAAATCCAGTGACTCCAACCGCATTCATAAGCCAAATATAAATGACTCCATCACCGAAAATGGAAGCAAAAAAGGCCAACATCCCTACAAGTGAAGTGACAACCAATCCCCAAATGGGAACGCCGCGTTTGTTAAGCTTGCCAAAAATACGCGGTGCCAGCCCTTCTTTTGCCATGGAGTACAACATTCGGCTTGTCACGTAAAGACTCGAATTACCTGCGGATAATACGGCTGTCAAAATGATGGCATTCATCACGGAAGCAGCGAATGCCAGTCCCACTTTTTCAAACACCATCGTAAATGGGCTAACCATGATCGTGTGTCCCTGCAGACTGCCATTCGTATAAGGAACGATCAATCCGATAACCAATATGGCCAGGATATAAAAGAGGAAGATTCTCCAAAAAATGCTGCGAACTGCACGTGGTACATTTTTTGCCGGGTCTTCACTTTCACCGGCTGCAACACCGACTATTTCTGTACCTTGAAAAGAAAATCCAGCAGCAATGAAAATACCCAATGTTGCCAAAAAACCACCGGCAAACGGAGCGTCACCTACTGTGAAGTTTTTAAAACCGATCGCCTCTCCGTTCATGATCCCGAATATCATCAATATTCCGACAACGATGAAAATGATGATGGTCGCCACTTTGATGAGGGAAAACCAATACTCCCCTTCGCCATATCCTTTAACGGATACGTAATTCAATAAGAATATCAAAACTAAAAACAAAGAACTCCATAAAAAAGACGAGCTGTCGGGAAACCAAAACTTCATAACCATCGTTGCGGCAGATAGTTCCGCGGCAAGAGTCATTGCCCATGTGAACCAATAGTTCCAACCAAGCGCAAACCCTAATGCCGGGTCGATGAAACGTGTAGCATAGGTACTGAAAGCGCCGCTGACCGGCATAAATGATGCCAGTTCTCCAAGGCTTGTCATAATGAAATAAACCATTATGCCTATTACGGTGTAAGCGACCAAAGCACCGCCAGGCCCCGCAGAGTGAATGGCTGGCCCGCTTCCGAGAAACAGCCCTGTTCCAATTGCACCGCCCAGCGAAATCATCGTAAGGTGGCGTGCTTTTAGCTTCCTTTGTAAAGTATTTGAAGGCTGGTTTTTTTCATTTATGACAGGTGGTTGCAATTGCCGATTTTCCAAATTAGATTCCCCTCCAAAAATGCATATTTAATCTAGCACGAATAGGTAAAGTCGATCATTCCATCAATAGTCATTTCCTGCATATATTACTATTTCAAGGTCATTTTCTCTAATGCTTAGACCTTTTTTGGATTTCTGGGATCTATGTAGCATTTACATAAAGATGTTAGGCTTAAAACCCAAGTCAAAGGGCTATAAGCCTAACGTTCATTCGGGTATTCCGAGCTTCATATTAAGTTGTAGGTAAACTCCTATGAATAAATGAATTCCAGTCAATTTGCAGTAACCAGCTTGCCGTTGCTTCAATATCCTTTGAAAAGATACGATCTTGTGTAATGCTTGGAATGAGCTTTCTTGCTTCCGTATAAAACTCTTTTGTAAACGGGGCCATCTTCTCTATTCCACGGTATTCAACCGCTTGTAAGGCACAAATGAGCTCAATCGCCAAAACACGGCGAACATTTTGAATGATTTGATGTGCGTGCCGTGACCCAATCGTTCCCATACTTACATGGTCTTCCTGGTTCGCTGAAGATGGAATGGAATCAACACTTGCAGGATGTGCGAGTGTTTTATTCTCAGAGACTAGGGAAGCTGCACAATATTGCATGATCATCGCTCCAGACTGCAAGCCAGGTGACGGACTCAAGAATGGCGGTAAATCATTCAGCTGAGGATTGACGAGTCGCTCAATCCGGCGCTCTGAAATATTCGCAAGCTCGGCAACAGCGATTTTCATGAAGTCCATCGCAAATGCAATCGGCTGGCCATGGAAGTTCCCCCCTGAAATAACCTTTTCCCCATCGTCAAAAATAAGCGGATTATCCGTCGCGGCATTCATTTCAATTTCCAATTTTTCTTTTACATAATCAAGAGTTTGCCATGACGCCCCATGCACTTGCGGGATGCAGCGGAGGGAATAAGCATCCTGAACCCGCAATTCTCCTTGCTTGGTGATGAGCTGGCTGCCGCTGATCATGCGGCTAATCCGTTCAGCGACCTCTGTTTGCTGGCGGTAACCGCGTGCTAGATGAACATCCGGATCAAAGGCGTCTTCAATGCCGCGTAATCCCTCTAAAGTCAGTGAAGCAATCGCTTCAGTTTGATGGGCCAGCTGTTCGGCTTCAATATAATTTACGAGGCCCATCCCCGTCATGGCCTGTGTTCCGTTAATTAATGCAAGACCTTCTTTTGCTTTAAGTGTCACTGGAAGAATGCCTTCTTTCGATAAAGCTGCGATGGCCTCCATTCGCTCTCCTTTATAAAACACTTCCCCTTCTCCCATCAATACTAGCGCCAAATGCGAAAGCGGCGCCAGGTCCCCGCTTGCCCCAAGAGAACCTTGCTGAGGGATGACCGGATGGATATGAGCATTCAAAAGATCGATCAAACGTTCAATGACGATAGGACGGACGCCGGAAAACCCTTTTAATAGCGCGTTGGCACGGAGAAGGACCATAGCTCTCGAAACCACCTCTGGAAATGGTTCCCCGACTCCGCACGCATGGGAATGAATTAAATTCCACTGTAGCTGCTCTGCGTCCTCTGCATCAATCAAAACATCGCTGAACTTTCCAAAGCCTGTTGTGATGCCATAGACGACTTTCTTTTGTTTCACGATATTTTCAACCGCTTCGCGGCTTTTTTCCACTTTCTTAACACTCTCGGCTGAAGCAGAGACAAATGCTTCTCCATACAATACTTTTTTCGCTTCTTCAATCGTTAAAGTTTGGCCCGTTAACATAATCATTTCCTGCACCCCTATTCTTTTTTAAAACACACAAAAGGAGGCCATATTGACAGACTTATCCAGTCTATCAATACAGCCCCCTATTTCACTAAATAACTATAGGCTTTTAATTATTTAAATGTGGTTAATTCCCAAGCCGACGGCCTCATGTTCAAATCCCCGAACCGG
This sequence comes from Bacillus sp. 220_BSPC, assembly GCF_001054655.1. Classification (NCBI taxonomy): domain Bacteria; kingdom Bacillati; phylum Bacillota; class Bacilli; order Caryophanales; family Bacillaceae; genus Bacillus; species Bacillus sp. 220_BSPC. The sequence goes on along the minus strand of NZ_JVPL01000317.1, from coordinate 5,466 downwards.
TGCTCCAATCGTTCCATACACGGCGACAGCAATCCATTCACCTTCGGCCCCGTTTTTAAACGGCCTGCCCCGAACGATTGCAAACCGAAGGCCCGCAGTCCTCAAAAGACCGCCAAGCTCGACTTGGCCGCGTGTCACTCCTTGGAGTGCTTCGATGATTGCATGATACAGCGCATGCATTTCACGATACATATCGGGATTGACCAATCCAAGTCTTTTCGCTGATGTCTCAATGGCCGCAACTATTTTCTGCAGCTCCATTGAACCGACTTTACCTTTTCCATAAAGCCAATCCATCCGCTTAAGTTCATTCGTCAATATGGCTTCTTCCTCTTCGTCCGCAAACGCGTACATGATTGCATGGCGCCCAATTCTTCTGTCGAATTCCTTTGTCATGCAGGTACCTCTTTTACAATTTTCTAAATACACTAATAACTAAATATCATTGTAAGCGGATACAAGCCGTTCGGTCAATATATTTTTTAAAATAGTTCTTTTAGGGGATGATTCATCACTCCTGAAAGCAGCCGTACAGCCATCATCTATATCCTTTCTAAGGAACAACCATTCCTGCAAAAAAGCCCATCTTCACTAGCGTCCTGGAAAATGGGCTTTTTTCTGAAAACTATAATTAAATGTTTTTCACGAGTAAGTAGATAAAATATGGCGCGCCTAGTACCGAAACAATAATCCCTACCGGCAATTCCATCGGTGCCATGATGACTCTTCCTAATGTATCGGCAGATAACAGCAATAAGGAACCTAAGATTGCAGTCAGTGGCAGTAGTTTTGCATGTCTCGCCCCACTAATTTCCTGGCTATATGGGGGGCGATCAGGCCTAAGAACGTAAGGCCTCCGCCCACCGAAACGCATACACCTGCCAATGCGACTGAAATCAGCAATAAAAGCCTGCGTTCCTTTTCTATCTGTACACCAACTCCAATGGCAATCGGGTCACCCAAGCGCAAAACATCCAATACTTTGGATTTATAAATCGCTAGAGGAATCAATACGAACAACCACGGCAATAACGCCCATACAAAGGTTCAATTCGTCCCCCAGATCGTCCCGGATAACCAGATTAATGCCTTCATGAAATTGTTCGGTTCCATAGATTAGCGACAATTAAACATGCCGATCGCATCATCGTTGTACAAAATGGGGAAATCATCGAACAAGGTGCCCATGATAATTTGCTCCATCAAGACGGCGCATATAAAAACCTGATCCTTGCCCAAACTGTATAGAATAAAGCTTCCAGACATTCTGATAGAACAAGAAAAAAGGCCTCCCGACATTAATGGGAGGTCTTAAACTTTATGGAGATATCCGTTTATTCATTCGATTCCAATGCTTCATAAATCGCAGTTACAACACTTCCATAGCTTCCTGTTTTGAAGAGGTCGCCAAAAAACTGATTGGAATTGGCTACAGGATTGACGAGCGGAGAGTGCTTTTTATTAGTAAGTAAAACGATCCCTAAATCTATTTCCGGATCGATGATCGTGACCGTCCCGGTCCATCCAGTATGACCATAGGCACTGTCGCTTGCAAGAGGACTGAACATCCACTCCATGCTAGCATCGCCATTTCGTCTCCACCCAAGACCATATGTAGGATTCATCTCGGAAGGTTCGACGAATTCATCGATTGTTTTTTGATCGAACAACGTATGTTTACCGTATCCCCCGCCATTCAGCATCACCTGCAGAAGGACGGCCATATCTTTAGTATTGGAGAAAAGGCCGGCATGCCCTGAAACGCCCCCCATCGAATAAAAGGCTTTTTCATCATGCACTTCCCCTTGAAGTGTGTATGTGCGAATGTTAGGGAAATCTATCACGCCATCCCGGGTGTTGCCAAGCAATTCGGTTGCGGCAAAATCCCTTGGCTTAAAGCCCTTTTGCAGAGGATTGAACTTAGTATTTTTCAACCCAAGCGGCTTGTACAATTCATTTTCAACATAGACATCAAGCTGCTGACCCGTTATTTCTTCAACAATGGCACCAAGCAGCATATAATCGACATCACTGTAGACATTCTGTGTTCCAGGTACATATGTGAGCGGTGTCTTGGAAATGAATTCGATGGTTTTATTCCGCTCCTGGGAATAAAGTTCTTTCGAAACCTTTGGATTATGGTATTGCGGATCGGGTCTAAACCCTGCAGTATGATGTAGAACATCAATAACCCTCAGATTGTCCTTTCCTTTGATGACATCCTCCTCCGTGTCTTCGAATTCAGGAATGTATTGCTGCACTCTTGCCTGGATATTCAGCTTGCCTTCGCTGACTAATTTCTGAATGGCAAAATTGGTTGCATACATCTTCGCGTTTGAAGCAAGGTCAAATAACGTGTCATTTTCCATTTTTTGAAACTTCTTTAGAGGTGTATGTTCATTAAACTTCTGTTTGTACCCGTAGCTTTCATTTTTAACGATCTTTCCGTCCTTTATGACAATCAAGGCAGCACCGGGGAAACCGGCCGCCACTTCCATTTCAATGAGCTGATCCACTTTTCCCAGCTTTTCAGACGAAAATCCCGCTTCTTCCGGTTTATTTACTTTCTTTAATATTGGATACTGACTGGCAGTCTCCTTACTCACAGCGGCTTCATGATTTGAGTTTTCATTAGCAAAAGACACGGAAGGTGCTAATAAGGAAAGTGCCAGAATTGAACTCAGTGTGCAGCTTGTCCAAATATTCATCATTTTCCACTCCTTTGAAATCACTTTAAAAAATAAAGAACAACTTAACCGAAAGATAATATTCTCATTCATTCCGTCCTTTTTTCACCAGGCTTTACAATTCGATAATATGTTCCGGGTTGTGATTTGGATCTCTTATTCCAAGTTGATTAATGAAGAAATTTCCCAAAAACGGGTGATATTTACAAATAATTCTCAATTTTCAGTATATGTTATTTCGAACATCATTTCAATTTGATCTTGATATTTTTAAAATTATATTTCAAATCTTGATCTTAAGTCATCCCCCGTTCAAAAAAGTAAAGCCTATGTTCATTAAAGCTCACTACTATAATCAATGAGTCATTCGGATAAGTCCCAGACATCGATTTCTCCTCTACCGGATTCAAATTCACTTTTTCTACAAGGCTTATGTGAAGAATGAATTGATGCTAAATTCGCCTAATGGCTTTTAAGTTCATTGCATAAGAAACACAGAAGATATTAATACTATCTGAGAAATAAAGGAATTTCAGCTGCTATCTGAGACAAGTATAGGGTGATGAAAATGTGGCAAACGATTGTTTCCTACCTACCAGAATGGCAGGTTTTTATACAGGCTTTCATTGTGTTTGTAATTCCGTATCTAATCAGCAAATTGTTCAAAGTGCTTCGCACCTCAAAGGATGAGTGATGATGATGAAAGAGTGGCTATCAAAGATTGGCAATAAAGGAAAAGGTACCGAAAAAGACAAACAAGCACCTGCCTCACAAGATACAACGTGTCCGTTTACAGATAATCTTCATTTTAACCTTGAATGTCTTAAGCAAGAAATCGGCCATAATTGGGATGTCCATTTTCGGGAATTTAATCTAGGGCGTACCGGTATACGCTCGGTTATCATTTTTGTGGATGGACTATCGGATAAAGATCTCATTGATAAGCATATCATGCCATCATTGATGGTTGATTTTTCAGCAGAATATAAACAGAACCTTCCCTACCTCAAAGGGAGCATTTCAAAAGAATTCATAAAAAATGAAGTGTTATCCATTAGTGAAATAGAAGCTGTCCGCTCCATTAAAGAATTAGCCTCTAAAGTACTAACAGGTTCTACCGCCCTTTTAATTGATGGGTCTTTGGATGCGCTGCTCCTTGGAACTGCCAAACATAAAACAAGGGCAATTGAAGAGCCGGTATCAGAGGCACTAGTCAGAGGTCCCCGTGTCGGTTTCACTGAATCATTGAGTGATAATACATCTTTTTTAAGGTGTAGTGGTGAAATCGAGAATTTATCGTTAGTAAAATTCCAAGTAGGAAAGCGTTCAAAAAAGGATTTGGTTGTCGCATACATAAAGGATATTGTTGATCCCGAATTAGTTAAAGAGGTGGAAAATCGAATTAAGAAAATTGATATTGATAGTGTTCCTGAATCAGGTTATGTAGAGCAGCTTATTGAAGATAATTACCTTAGTCCTTTTCCGCAGGTACAGAATACAGAGCGTCCTGATCGCGTGGTCGCTGCTTTGATGGAAGGGCGAGTGGCCATCTTGTTAGATGGGACCCCTTTCGCTTTGATCGTTCCTGTTACCTTAAGCATGATGCTACAATCACCGGAAGATTATTATGAAAGGTGGATTCCTGGAACATTCATCCGTATGCTTCGTTACCTCGCAGCTATTCTGGCCCTTTTTACACCGTCATTGTATATAGCTTTCATCTCATTTCATTCAGGATTGATTCCGACCAAACTGGCCATCTCCATTATCGGAACCAAGTCCGGGGTTCCGTTTCCGGCACTTATCGAGGCATTATTCATGGAAATAGCCATCGAAATTTTGAGGGAAGCAGGACTGCGATTGCCTAAGCCAATCGGTCCAGCAATGGGAATTGTCGGCGGTTTAATCATTGGGGAAGCTGCTGTTCAGGCAGGGATAGTTAGTCCTGTTTTGGTGATTGTGGTAGCGTTAACCGCCATTTCATCGTTTTCCATTCCGCACTATAGTATCGGGATTACATTACGGATGCTTCGTTTTCCCGCAATGCTATGTGCTGCCACGTTCGGATTATACGGGGTCATTCTTTTTTTCCTTTTAATGACCAGCCATTTAGTGAAATTAAAAAGCTTTGGTGTGCCTTATTTGAGTCCAGCCGTTCCTTATCGCTTAAGTGAGTGGAAAGACCTGGTGGTCCGCATGCCACTTATGATGATGAAACGCCGTCCAAAGATGTTGCATACAAAAAACCCCATACGTAAAGGATAACCTATCGGTGAAAGGGTGGTTATAGAATGATTATCAGTCCGAAAGACAAAATTACAACTCCTCAAGCAGCTGTCATTGTCATTAACTTCATACTCGGCACAGGATTGCTCACCCTACCCAGATCATCTACGGAGAAGGTACAGACACCAGATGTATGGATAAGCGTTATTTTAGGCGGAGTTATCACTATAACCGCGGGGCTGATCATGGTCAAATTAAGCCAACAGTTTCCCGAAAAGACCTTCTATCAATACATCAATGAAATTGTCGGAAAATGGCTGGGCGGGTTACTTAGTTTAGTTGTAGTCTGTTATTTTCTTACAACTTCCAGTTTTCAGCTCCGTGCAATGGCGGAAGTGATAAGGTATTTACTTTTGGAAGGTACGCCTACTTGGGCAATTATGATGATTTTCATGTGGGTAAGTCTTTATCTCATCATCGGCGGCATTAACCCGATCGCCCGTCTTTTTGAAATTATTTTACCTTTGACAGTTATCCTTTTTTTGGTTGTTAC
>NZ_JVPL01000316.1:0-428 GCF_001054655.1 Bacillus sp. 220_BSPC | reverse complement strand
AAAACGTGTTTCTTTGAAAATACGAAAGCAGGATTTCATTCGTTTCTAGATTGGATTACCCAACTTGTTAAAGGGTGTAAGTTAAATCAAGTGATTGTAGGCATGGAGCCAACCGGTCACTACTGGTTAAATCTAGCTCATCTTCTAAAAGAGAATAATATTAAGTTCGTATCAGTCAATCCACTACATGTTAAACGAAGTAAAGAATTAGACGATAATTCACCTACAAAGAATGATGTGAAAGATGCAAAAGTCATTGCACAGTTAGTCAAAGATGGAAGATACGCCGAACCAACAATTCCACGAGGAATTTATGCAGAACTCCGAGTGGCCAAAAAACTTCGCGATCTTCTCAACGTTGATTTACAGGTCGTTCAGGGACAAGTTCATAACTGGCTTGATCGTTACTTTCCCGAATTTTTGACGGT
>NZ_JVPL01000315.1:0-4416 GCF_001054655.1 Bacillus sp. 220_BSPC | reverse complement strand
GAAGGATGACACGGAGAAGCCAGCAACATTACTAAACTAAGACCAAGAGTCCCCGGGGCAGCTTAGCAGGCCTCCGCCTTATGAATAGACCGAACGAAGGAATGTAAGCGCAAATGACGCTAAGAGACATGGGAGGGTACGTCATCATAAGTTTCGCAGAGATCTATTGTGCATCACATAGTGGAGAAAATAGCTAATGATTTCCATTAGTTTTAGCGAAGCGTACGCACGATTTATATAGGTTCCTACATGTTATTCAAGGAGTAACAATACCTGGGTTTAGTGTTATATTATGGACAACCCAATTAGAAATTTCTCTTTTCCCCTGTATCAGCCTGTAACGGAAGCTGTGCAGGGGTACTCTGTTGTTATAGCTTCTTTTACATTGAATAATATTCTGGTTTTGCGGGATATTAGTGATACACCTGTTATAGTTGAAAGTAGCCCTTGTACCAGCCTTAAAGAAGCTGTACAGGGGTTCTTTGTCGTTATGGCTGCCTTATTTTAGTTACTTAAACTACCGCCCTATCGGTTGCTGAAGGACTGTCATTCTTCTACAACCCAAACTACGAATCCTTATAATAGTAAATATAATGTTATGTAGTTGTGTTGCCTTAACCTCCGTTATCTTAAAAGTAATTCTTTCAACTATTTTAGAAGGTTATCCTTGCTTTTGTTTTAGGGTTTGGCCTGAATGGTTGGCTAAGCGTGGAAAATGGCTGGACATAGTAACCGTAGCAAACTGTTTTAAAGAAAACAGCAAACTACTGGTTACTTAATACTACTGAATGTACAGGAAAGCTATTGTATCCGTATGTATCACTTTGTTTAGTGTGGCTTTCACCACAAGTATCTTTCTACATGAACAGTGTCTGACAATGCCAATCATATTTACCAGCCATAAAACGCTAGTTACTGATACTTACCCTTAACTTAAAGTTCAAGACACTCCACCCAATCACGCTTCTTTTTGTGGTCAATTCCACAAGGCATCAACAGATTATGATTCCCTTAACCCTCACGAAATAGCGTAACAAGGAAACGCTACGCTATATATTCGTTAGGCTGGTTGTGGCATTACCCTGCATTGACACCAGCTGATCTGTCATAGTTTTTGATATTTGGAGGAAAAACTTTGGAAGAAGTTAGTATTAGTTTTAGTTTATTTACAATTAAAACCATCGTAGGTTTTGTCACAAATGGAAAAGTTATTAACATATAGTTCAATTTGAAGCATAAAAAATACCGTTTGAAAACAAACGGTATTGAAACATATTGCTGTTGACCTATTTAAATTATTATTCATCTTTATTATCTGCGTCGTTTAGATCTTTAGGATCTTCAATTGGATCCTCTGTATCAGGGATTGCATCATGATCATCTAAATTATCTGGGTCAGTTGCATCTTGAGGGTCTTCAATTGGTTCCTCTGTATCAGGGACTGCATCATGATCATCTAAATTATCTGGGTCAGTTGCATCTTTAGGATCTTCAATTGGATCCTCTGTATCAGGAGGAGCTGGATTATTATCCCCATCTGAATTATTACAACCCATTAACATGATTGTAGAAAGAAATACACTTGTTAATAGTTTTAACCACTTTTGATTCATTTTAATCGTCCTCTCTACATTTATTACTTGCAATATTACCTTCTCCTTTTTAACTATTTTTATACAATTTACAATTATTGCATCAACTTTATCTTCATTCTCAGGGAATTTACGATGTTTATAGCAGTTAAATACAACGGATAGGAATAAGGAAAGGCATTCAGATTTTGCACTCTATTTGGTTTCCGAAACCCGGCTAAATGAAATCAGGGCTGGTTATATCAACATCGATTTCCTAATTTTTTTAAATGGATCCTGAAGTTCTTAGCTTTATGATTCATTTTTTAAAAATAAAAATAAAAACATTCTTGATGGATATATTAAAAATGTTTTAAAAATAAAAAAGGAGCTACTGATATGCGGCTAACCGAAGATTTTAAGAATTTTTTAGGAGTAAATCCAGCAAGGCATAAAACAGAAGGGTTAAGTTTAGATCCAAACTTTTCACATCTTATTATACATAAGGAGATACATGGGGATAAAGTATTCGTACCATTAGATTTAAAGAAAATTTGGAATCGTTAATAGTCGTGAAATATAGCAACCGTGTGGATATAAAACGGTTGTTATTTATATTTTTAGGAAAAAGGATAGTAACTTATTTTCAAACATTACCTTTGATTCTTAGTTAAAATGGGAAAAAATAAAAGGGATAAAAATCTCTGTTTTCACCATTCTAAAAGAGTAACAATTTTTTTAAAAAAATAAGGAGGAGACAATCATGACAGTAATCAGTGACGTTAAGACAACTCTTGCAGGTTTGAAAAGTGCACAGGCTAGCTTCGAAACCTTTTCACTTGGTACAGAAAACAAACAAGCAAAGCAGCTTTACCAAGATGCTGCTAAACAAACTCAATCCGTTATAGACACCATTGAACCACGTATTCAACAAATCGAACAAGAAGAACCCCAATATAAACAACAATAATAAAAAAAGCTAGAAAAGGTTGGTTGAGTAAACCAACCTTTTTACACCTTCAAACTAAAACAAAGGGGTGATTTCATGAAAGACAAAACGAACAAATTTATCATTTTTCTTTTATTACTAATTGTTATCGGATTAGGATCAGGATGTAATGGAAAACAGAATCAGTTGGGTGATGACAATGAGGATTTGAGTATTTCACAGGTACATACAAGCAAGCCAATCAATCAATCGGTTGCCAATCAAGCAAAAGAGAAGGTCATCATGGAGGAAGAGATTTCAGATGTGAAGGCTGTGAATACGGATAAAGAGTTGTTAGTAGCGATAAAAGTTGATCAATTTGATCGTTTTCGATTAAAGAAAATCAAAAAGAACGTGAAATCAGACTTAGAAAAAATGTATCCAGATTATAAAATCTTGGTTTCGACCGATCAAAAAATGTATTTTGAACTTGACCAATTAGAACAAAAACTCCAAAAGGGTAACACGAATATGAAGAAATTAGAAAAGGATTTCAATAAAATCAAAAGTCTTATGAAGGAACAATCGTAAGGAGAAAGAGGGCTGGACCCATGTCGAATAATAAAAAGAAACAATTGACTCCTGTTCAACAAGAATACCAAGGTATTCAAAAACACCGGGAAACCAAAAGACCAGTGGTTAAAAATTGCATTAAAGCATTTTTAACGGGGGGGCTTATTTGCCTTATCGGTCAGTTTATTTCAACGTTTTATATTTATTATTTTGATTTTACCGATCAAACGGCTGGAAATCCTACGGTAGGGACTTTAATTTTTATCACGATGCTTCTTACAGGTTTCGGAGTCTATGATCGAATGGCTCAATTTGGAGGTGCCGGTACTGCTGTACCAGTTACTGGTTTCGGAAACGCCGTCATTTCAGCAGCCATTGAACATCGAACGGAGGGGTTGGTATTAGGGGTAGGTGGTAATATTTTCAAACTCGCAGGTTCGGTAATTGTATTTGGCGTCTTTTCCGCGTTTGTCATTGCATTGATTAAAACAATTCTTATAAAGTGGGGTGGTTTGTGATGTTAGAAGGTCATCGTACATGGGTATTCGAACAAAAGCCTGTGATTATTTCAACAGGTACAGTCGGAGGACCATTCGAAGCAGATGGAGCTATCGCGGAAGATTTTGATCTTCTGCATTCTGATTTATGGCTCGGACAGGATTCCTATGAAAAAGCTCATAAAATCTTTTTTGAAGAAGCTTGTCAAAAGGCAATGGAAAAAGGGGGGATTCAAAAGGAACAGGTTCAGTTCCTCCTTGCAGGAGACCTAATCAATCAGATTACCCCGACAAGTTTCGCGAGCCGAACAATTGGAGCCCCTTATTTTGGGTTGTTTGGTGCCTGTTCTACCTCTATGGAAGGATTAGCTTTAGGGGCCTATATTGTCAATACAAACGGAGCCAAATATTTGTTAACAGGGGCTTCCAGTCATGATACAGCCGTTGAAAAACAGTTTCGTTATCCAACGGAATACGGTGGACAAAAACCACCTACTGCACAATGGACAGTGACAGGTGCTGGTGCGGCTTTACTTAGTAATTCTGGGGAAGGACCACGTGTCACTTCTGCAACAATCGGTCGTGTGATTGATATGGGATTGACTGATCCATTTAATATGGGAGGGGCCATGGCTCCAGCTGCGGTCGATACCATTGAAGCTCATTTAAAGGAACGAAACATTGATCCATCTTATTACGATTTAATTGTCACCGGGGATCTTGGCCAGATTGGACAGGAAGTGTCACTTGATTTATTTAAAAAACATGGAACCCCTATTCGTGAAGATCAGTATCAGGACTGCGGATTAATGATTTATCGGGAAGGGCAACCGGTTTTGGCAGGAGG
>NZ_JVPL01000314.1:0-22610 GCF_001054655.1 Bacillus sp. 220_BSPC | reverse complement strand
TGCACCAAACTCACGAGTAAATCTGCGAAATTCACGAGTAATTGCACCAATTCTCCAAATAACCATATACATTTTGAATAAACAAAAGAGGCCTCTTCCGTCATCAGACAGAAGAGGCCTCTTTTAGACATAAAAAAGAGTAAACTCTTAAAATTAATTATCTAAGAAAAGCTCCTTCTTATCTTTCAAACTTTCGTCCGTTGGAATTAGCACAGTATTTTTACAAAAGTAAAAACCCGCTGCCGAGGTATCATAGGGCCAAGTCCCTCCACATCTCTTGATAAGAATTAACGTTATATTTAATTATGTCCTTCACTATATATTCTAATTCCACTAAAGTCAACCATATTTTTCATCGCGATAAATAGTTTCATAGTATAGTGAATCGATACTTTTTAATTATATTAATATAATGATTTACTCATTCTCCATACAGGGTATTTTTCATTTTCTTCCCTTATCTTCACCATGCCTGAATTCGTATATAAAGAAATCGCCCTTTGATTATCCGGAGAAACCCTTAAGTGATATTCGGATACATTAAATTGCCTGAAAAAGTTTTCTGCGTAGCGAACCAATTCCTTGCCAAGGCCTTTACTGCGGTATTCGGGAATAAGATAAAATAGATTCACATAGCCAATTTCAGTTCCTTCATACTCCCGAATTTGAAGTTCCATTTGTCCAATCGGTTCTTGGTCCTTTTCAATGATCACCTGTCCATCCGGAAATTTGCGGACCCTTTCTTCCATTCGTTGCAGATATGCATGTTCATCTCCCAAACCAGCATCAGTTCCAAAACTTACAACAAAGGAATCTTTCCGGAAATTAATGATAGTATCTTTATCTTTGTCCGTATCAATGGTCCGAAAGATCAACTTCATCCACCCCTATCATTTTAGTGAAATAGTTTTCAAGCAGGGAAAACTTTCTTTTTCATAAAAAAAAAGGGCTTAAAGGAGCCCTTTTGTTTTTGTGCCTTGATGAAAAAACATTTGCCATCTTCCATTCGCACACTTCCAAATTGAACTTCTTAAGGTATGTTCCAGCTTATCTTCATCAAAAATCCGGTATGTAGTTAGCACGGTATCATCAGACAATGGATGCATCTCAAATTGACTTAGTGTCATGTTCACCGCTCCGGCTCCCTCTTGCCCCATAAAATCACTTTTTATCCATATGTTACCTGAACTGCCGAACTCAAAGAAATCATCTTTCAATAATGATGAAAGTACTTCTGGAGATGTACGAACTTCAGATTTTAACAATTTCTCCTCCAGCTGATACAAATGCTCTTTTAATAATGAAGATTCCCTGTCCATTCATCTTATCCTCCTTTTTCAACCATTTCCCTCGAAGAAACCAAATAGGAAAATCGTGAATAATTAATACGTAGATTTTCAGTAATTCATGAACCATGCGATTTAAGTTTTTTTATCCAGCTGCTTGCTGATTAGCAGTTGGCTCATCTTGCGGTCAGCGGCATTATCTCGTTTTTAACCGTTTTTGCCGTCCCCATTATATTACTATTTTTAGCTGGCTTACTTCGTAACTGGACACACAACGGATTTCTAAGTAAACCATTTATTCCACAATACTAGCGGCCATTCCTTTTTTACTGCCATTCTAAATAATTACTCCCCCCATAAAAAAAAGGAGCTGCAAATGGCAGCTCCTTCTTCTGTGCATCCGGTTGTTCTCCCATCAGTGTTATCTTGATAGGGTGCCTTGCAGACGATTGGTTTCGGCGATTACTTTTTCTTCATCGATCGTTAAGCAGCGGCCATCTTTCACGACCATTTTGCCATCGATGTAAACATCACATACGTCATTTCCGCGTGCTGCATAGAGCAGGTGCGAATAGGCTTCACTCAGTGGCTGCAGGTGTTCTTTGTTATATGGGTAAATGGTGATGAAATCCGCTTTTTTACCAGCTTCCAGTGACCCTGTGTGACCCATGCCTATCGCTTCGGCGCCCATTCTTGTGGCCATGGCGAGTGCTGTTTGGGCAGGGAATTTTGTGGCATCCTTATACATTCCTTTTTGCAGTAATGCGGCTGTCCTCATTTCTTCGAACATATCGAAGTTGTTATTGGAGGCGACGCCATCTGTTGCCACTCCCACTTTAATGCCTGCATCAAGAAGGCTGACGACATCTGCTATCCCAGATCCGAGCTTCAGATTACTGATCGGATTATGGGCAACGCGAACATCATGCTGTTTTAGGATCGCCCGCTCTTCATCATTAAGGACCACTCCATGTGCCATCACTGTAGGCTGATCGAACAGGCCTAGACGGCGAAGGTGCTCGACAGGACGGGATCCGTACCGTTTTTCGATATCGAGGATCTCAAAGTCCGTTTCCGATACGTGGATGTGCACCATCAAATCATTCTCTTTCGCAATTCGTGCACTTTCCATGATCGCTTCAGGTGTGCAGGCATATGGGCTATGCGGTGCGACCATGGTGGTCAGGCGGCCATCGGCAAATGCTTTATAGTTTTTTGAAAACTGCTCAGCCCCCATGAGGTTCGCTTTCTGGTCTTTTTCGGTACCCAAGCTGAAGATCGTATAGGAAAAGGCTCCGCGCATTCCTGTTTCGCCTATCGTCTCCATGACAGCACCGGCATCTATTCCATTAGGATTGAACATATCCGAAAATGTCGTGGTTCCTGATTTCATCATTTCCATAATGCCTAGCTGTGAACTTACAGAGGCGATTTCCGTTGTAAACTGGCTTTCGATCGGCCATATTTTCGTTTCAAGCCATGGCTTCAGCAGCATATCGTCCCCGATACCGCGTAAAAGGGTCATTACAATATGCGAATGGGCATTCACAAGGCCTGGCATGATCCATTTCCCGCCAAGGTTGACCACTTGATCTGCATCTGCCAATTGTTGTTCATCATGCTGGCCGATGTAGGATATGGTATGATCTTGTACAATCATCATGCCGTTTTCAATGATTTGGTTTTCCTTGTCCATCGTAAAAAATGTAGCATCCACATATATTGTTTTCATAAGTATTTCCTCCAAAGTCGTATCAGTATCAACATGTCCTATTCCGCATTCTAAACTAGCACCTTACAGGTAATCAAGTAATTCCATATTATCAGGGGCCATTTCCCTTTACCTTAGGAACCTATTGGAAGAGCACCAAGATGAATGCTTCCTTCAATTAAGTGGTTATCCTTTGCGAAATCAGCTGCTTAAAAATATCTTCCCTTTATTGCTCGTGACAATAATCGCTTCTTGAACATCTTGAAGGCTGTAGTGGGAATCCGGCATCATGAACTTCAACTTTTCATCTGCAATGAACCCCATCAAAAGGTTAAATGTTTCATGCCAAGTTCGAACGGAAGCCTGCTGATTCCAATGCCGAAGATGAAACATTTTAACATCCACTTTTGTCCTTTGTGAAATTTTCGCCCAATTCACAGACTGTCCTGATAAAAGGCCAATCGTTAATAAGATGCCATTAGGCCGTACACAAAAAGCTAGTTCTGAACCATCGATGCCGCCCACTGAATCTATGGCCGCTTTCGCGCCGCGCCCATTCGTCATTTCCATCACTGTATCCTGCAATGATGATCGGGACGTATCGATCACATATGACGCACCAAGTTCAAGCAGTTCTTCCGTATACTTATCGTTTCTCGTTACAGCAATCAGCTTAAATCCAAGAATCTTGGATAACTGGGCGAGTATACGGCCAATGGAAGATCCGCAAGCATTTACGAGTAATACATCATCCGGTTTCAAAGTTAATACTTCTGTACTGATAAGCCATGCGGTTATCGGGTTTATATATAATTGCGCTGCTATATGATCTTCAATCGAATCCGGAATGACGATCGCCAGCTCCGCTGATGTTTTAACATAATCCTGCCAGGTCCCTTCACCGCGCAAAGGCAGAACACGCTTGCCTATCAGCTCTTTCGAAACTGCTGGACCCACCTCTTCAACAATGCCGACCCCTTCATAACCAGGTATGGAAGGCAAGGGGATTCTGTGGGAATAGGCACCGCGAATGGGCAGCAAGTCAGACGGATTAATGGGACGTGTGATCATCCGAACAAGGACTTCCCCCTCGAAAGGTTTTTGAATACATTTATTTTCAACTTTTAAAACCGTTTGCGGATCCCCAAATTCATAGAATGTAATACATTTGGCTTCCAAAATAGTTGTCTCCTTTAATATATAAGTCTTTCCATTTTAACATTTAACCTCTTGATCTAAAATATCTTAACAACCCCTATCCAACATTCCTTCGTATATTAGCAAAAAAGCCAACAATGAATATGTTGACTTAATTACTTCTGCACGGCCGGCGCTAGTTTTTCTAATCCTGAGATAAACCAATGGGAATGCATAGAGGCGTTTGATCAACAGGGTTTTCAATAATACAGCATTCCAGTCTGAAAACGTCCTTGATCATCTCTTTTGTGAATACCGTTTCAGGCGGTCCCTCTTTATAGATTTTTCCCTGCTTGATGCTAATCAGATGATCGGCATACTGTGCCGCTTGATTCAAATCATGCAGAACCATGACAATCGTGCGTCCATACGTTTCGTTTAAATCGCGCAGTAATTCCAATATTTCAATTTGGTGCGCTAAATCCAGATAGGTTGTCGGTTCATCTAACAGTAAAAGGTCGGTATCCTGTACCAAGGCCATCGAAATCCATGCTCTTTGCCTTTGTCCTCCAGATAATGCATCCAATGTCCGATCAGCGAACTCCGTCATTTTTGTTGCTGATAAGGCACGGTCGACAATCCTATGATCTTCTGGGGTTTGTCTGGAAAATAAGCCTTTGTGCGGATGCCTGCCATAATAGCATAGTTCTTTAACGGTTATATCTTCCGGAGCTTCCGGAGCTTGGGGCAAGATGGCCAATTTCTTGGCCACTTCTTTGGAAGATTGCTGATGAATGGCCTTTCCATCTAAATAGATCGTGCCTTGCTGCGGCATCAATAATCTAGCTAGAGACCGCAGAATCGTAGATTTGCCACAACCATTGGAACCAATGATTATACTGATCTTACCTTCAGGAATTTCCAAATCGATATTATCAATGATTTGAGTTGCCCCATAAGAGAGCGAAAGATGCTCTGCTGATAATGTTGTCATGATATTCAGCCTTCCTTATGTTATTTTTCTTTCACGGCGCAATAGATATAAAAAATATGGTACACCAATCACCGCAGTGATAATTCCGGCGGGGATTTCTATTGGAGGGAATAATCCTCTTCCCAGGCTATCGGCAACAAGTAGAAAGATCGAACCAAAAAGAGCTGAAGCAGGAAGTAAAACCTTGAATTTTGACCCTACCACTCTCCTTGCAATATGGGGAGCGATCAAACCAATGAACCCGATGGAACCAACCGCAGCTACACAGACTCCGATCAATATGACAGAAACGCTTAACAATATATAACGCAGTAATTTTGACCTTTCACCGAGACCTGTGGCTATATCGTCTCCAAGGCTCAGTACATCCATTTTAGAAGTTAATGCAATCAATACCGGTACAAGCACAAGACATGGAAGCAAAATGAATACTTGATCCCATCCTCTTCCCCATAGACTGCCAGTCAACCACAGCAGTGTCGTGTTTACATCATCCGGGAACTTGACCATGAAATACTCTATGCCAGCTTGACATATGGCGCCTAAAGCGATTCCGACCAAAGCTATCGTATTTGGTTGTGCTCCTTTTTTATAAACAAATATCATCAAAATGGCCGCCATGACCGCCGCTCCGATAAATGCTGAAAGAGGCAGTATGAAAATGGGCGATTGCGGAAATAAAACAATGACGATAACTGCTGCCAATCCGGCCCCTTTTGTTACCCCAATCACATCTGGAGAAGCCAGCGGATTTCGAAGGACTCCTTGCAGAATGGCCCCGGCCGTTGCCAATCCGGCCCCCACTATCACGGCAATTAGAATGCGCGGTATGCGATAGTTATGCAGAATGAATGTCTGGCTTTGCATGCCATTTCCAAGGAAATTTTGAAGAATTTCTAAAGGTGAAATATAAATGGCCCCTAAGCCCAGGCTCACGATTGCTAAAATCAGCACGGTAACCGTCAGCAACAGGATAATGGAATAAGGGGGCAAAGTTGATTTCAACCCAAATGTCCGTTTTAGTTTCATTGCTTAATATTCCTCCCTCTCTTCGCTAAATAAAGGAAGAATGGCGCACCGATCATAGCGGTTACGATGCCTACCGGCGACTCAAAAGGATAAGCGATGAAACGTGCGAGAATATCTGCGTAAACTAAGAGTAAAGCGCCGAATAATGCAGAAAAAGGGATGATCCTTCGATAATCCCCGCCCACCAGTCTCCTGACGATATGAGGAATGATCAATCCCACAAATCCCACTGGGCCTGCGACGGCAACCGAAGATCCTGCCAAAATACGGATTCGGTACACCCGCTGCCCAAGTCCCTGCGCCATATTTTCTCCTAAGACAAGGATGGAAACTGAGCGAGAGAACATGGCAGCAGCAAGCAGACCGAAAAGAGACCAAGGAAGGATCATGTTCACGTGCGCCCATGTTTTTCCATTAATAGACCCGACTAACCAATAGAGCACATCTTTCGCTTGTTCACTAAATATGATCATGCCTTGCGTTAAAGAAGATAAAAAAAAGTGAACAGCCATTCCAGCCAATGCCAGCTTCACTTGGGACATTCCTCCTCCCGAAGCAAAAGAATAGACTGCCATCCCTCCCATTGCTGCACCAATGAATGCAACGCAAACTAGAGACACGGAAGAAAGGTTAGGAAAGAAAACAAAAGCTGACACAATAAAAAATGAGGCACCGGCATTAACACCAAACACTTGCGGAGAAGCTAATGAATTCCGGGTAATAGCCTGCATGAGAGCACCCGCTACCGCTAAATTAGCACCGACCAACGCCCCAACTAAAGCTCGTGGCAATCGAAGAGTCCTGATAATAGTCTGTTCCTTGGACGAGTCGGCATCAAAAAAGGACTTCAAAACCATTGATGCATCAATATCGGCCGCTCCCACAGAAATACTCGCCAGGATGCCTAAAATTAACAAAACGATTCCAGCTATAGCCGTACATAATACTTTCAGTTTACTTCTACCTACAGTTTCCATTGACCATACAACACACTTCCTGACAAAATTTAAACCTAATGGAAAGCGAAGTAAGAATGGGATCTCTTACTTCGCTTTTGTTCGTCTATTCTTCTCCAAGCATTTTTAAAGTGTCTTTAGCAATGGCCTCTGCGGATACAACACCGCGGTATCTCGTCCATAAATCTCGATCAACACTATATACTTGTCCGTTTTTTACAGCCTTCAAGTCTTTCCAAAGAGGATTGTCTTTCCACTCATCAGTAAGTAACTTACCCTCATTGTTCGCTAAAAGCAGCACATCCGGATCAATCTCGACAAGCTGTTCCAGATTCATCTCGGCATGTGGCAGTTCCTGCTGAATGGCATTTTTCAATCCCATGCGCTCAAGCAATTCTCCATCATAAGAAGATGAAGTATGGGCTTGGAATGAAGTATCTCGTACAACTGCTGGTAAAACCGTCATATTTGAATCAACAGTAAGCTTTGATTTAAGTTCCTTAATCGTTTTTTCATGCTCGTTCAATCTTTTTGCTGCAGCATCTTCCTGGTTTACTGCCTTTGCAATCGTTTTAAATGAATCCAGATTTTCTTGATAGGTAGATTCCCGGCTTTTTAAAACGATGGTAGGTGCAATCTGCTGTAAATCCTTATAAATCCCTTTATGCCGCTCAGCATCTGCAATGATTAAATCCGGCTGTAAAGAACTGATCACCTCTAAATTAGGCTGCTCACGTGTTCCTACAGAAGTATAATCCATCTCTTGACCTACAAGTTTTACTATCATCTCTTTTTTGTTGTCATCTGAAATCCCGATAGGTTTTATCCCTAGGGCATTTAAAGAATCAACGAAAGATAGCTCAAGCGTAACTATTTTTTTCGGAGTATCTTTGATTTCCGTTTCTCCCATTTCATGCTTAATTGTCCTTATTTCTTGATTACTTGTTTCAGCAGAAGTCTTCTCTGCTTCCGTTGTTTTTGGAGAATTATTACATCCTGATAACATCACCATAATCGCAAGTAACAGAATGAATGCTCCTCCCCCAAACGTTCTTACTTTTCTAGATTCCCTCATATTTGCACCCTTCCCGTCATCTATACCTTCTTCACGAGTTAATCATAATTGAAAATGATTATCATTATCCTGCTGTTATGATAAAGTCATAGATTGATACGGTCAATATTAATGAAATTTTGTGAATAAAAATCATTATGGCCATTAAGACAATCTGCATGCATTTTATTGATAACGTGAAGTAAATTGGACCCTATGATAGTCTTAGATTATCAAGATTTACCAGCGTCGATTGGAACGTAGGGCACTCGCTCCCATCAACTTTGTTTTGAAATTTCAGGTAAAACATTTTTTGTCTATAAACTCAAATATTAACTAATTGGTTTTATTTAATATAGGATCCGACTCAAACTAAAAAAGAGCAAACCCGTTAAGGTCTGCTCTTTCCTGTTTCAAAGAATCATTTTCTATTAATCAGCATCTCTTCAAGAGGAAATTCTTCATTGGAAGCTTCTTTTTTTGAGCGTTTTATGGAGGTTTTGATAAGAATGGTTGAAGCAATTGATAATGCCCCCATGATCAGGTAACCTGTGGATCTTGAAAACACTTCAATCAAGATGCCAATTAGGACGGGTCCCAAAAACATTCCAGCCGAATATAAACTTTGGAACAGGCCCATTCTCGTAGATTGTTTAATCTCCGGGATATTTTCAACAGCCCAGGAAGTGACGACCGTAAAGATCAGCCCGTAACCAAAACCTTGGAATGCCTGCAATAGAAAAAGCATCGTTAAATTTTCAGCATAAGGAATCAATATGATGATGACCCCTTGTAATACCGCTCCCAAAATCGCCGTATTCATTAAACCGATTTTTTTATAAAAAAGGGCTCCGCATAATCCTGCGGCTAAGCCATATATGATCAGGTGTGTGTTTGCCAGCATGCCAATCAATAGCGGATTGGCTCCAAGGTCGGTTGCAACTAAAGGTGTGAACGTATCCCTTGTTCCAATGGTGACCATCAAAGCAATCGTTGCCAAAACGGAAATGACCCAGATTTTTTTATCGGTGATTTGCTCGACAAGTATTTTTTTATCGTATTTTACCTTTACCCCTTTAATGCTGAGGTCTTTTGTGAAAAATGTTAAAACAAACGCAAGTATGGCGGCGGCCACCGCTACTAAAAAGCTATACCGATACCCATAACTATTGGCCACTAATGCACCGATTGTTGTCCCTAGTATGGAGCCAACCGGCGATGCAACACCCAATATCGCCACTGCTTTTGCAGCTTCCTTCACACCAAAATAAGAAGCGAACATAACATTGTAAATAACCCAGGTGGAACCAGTTAAACCATCCGAAATTTTCCCAAGGTACAATGTGGTAGCATTTGGTATAAAAAAGGCTAGTGTCCACATTACAATCGTTATCAGCAACCCCATTTGGATAAACAATCTTCGTTTATGCAGCATATCCGAAAATACACCTATCGGAAGTCGTGTCAATAAGGCCACAATCCCTGAAATTCCGATTATACTGCCTATAATAACTGAATCGAACCCCAGATCTTTAGCATAAGAGGAGATAAATGGATCAAATGCGGTAATGGTGACAAAGAACAACAAGCTAATGATAAAGAATAAGATGGTTTCTTTCCGATTATTAATTTTATTAGTTTTGTCCATATATTCCACCCTTTCATTCCCCTCCCTCTCGTCCCACTGGACAAAAAGGCGATGCTATTAGTATTTACACATATTCTCGTATATTTTCCAGGGTTAAAATCTAATCTGCAGATACAGCCCATCCACCTGGCACTCATTTCAGGCAGAGTGGGAGTATCCATTTCTTCAAGGGCTGCAGCATGTCCTTAATTGAATGCGTTTTCAGCAATCATAATCATTTAGAAGCACATTCTGTCAACCTGACAGTGGCAGATAATTTATGGCCTTCCAAGCCTTCGATTTCGGATTGATCTTCCGCATGGGATGCCAGGAATTGAATGCCCTGACCTGTGATTTCCTGATGTGTCATGACCTTCACATAACTTCCTGCCCAAAGTCCCCCTGTATATCTTGCTGCCTTTTGAGTCGGCAATGTATGGTTCGTTCCAGAGACTTTGTCAGAGAAGACGACGGAACTGCCTTCATCAAGGAATAATGATCCATAATTATTTAGTTTATCCATCAATTCGCGGCTATTTTTGATATGCAAATGCAGGTGTTCAATGGCATAATCATTGCAAATATCCAGTCCTTCTTGTAATGAATCTGCATAAATGATTTCCCCTCTTTTTTCCCATGATTCGTGTGCAGGGGAAGATGGTGAGAAGGTTTTCAAAAAGCCTTCGATTGCTTTTTCCGTTTCTTCGGCAACCGTTCTGGACGTTGTGACAAGAATGGCCCGTGCGTACGGATCGTGTTCTGCCTGCGCAAGTAAATCGGCCGCTATTTTCTGAGGTGAAGCCGAATCATCAGCAAAAACCATCACTTCACTTGGTCCTGCAATAAGGTCTATGCCTACTTTACCGAACACTTGACGTTTTGCTTCTGCTACAAACCGGTTTCCTGGTCCAGCGATGATATCCACTTCCGGGATGGATTCGGTTCCATATGCCATGGCAGCGATGGCCTGCGCCCCGCCAATTGCAAAAATGTCTGTAGCACCGGAGCGGATCAAGCCATATAAAACGGCCGGATGGATACCGCCTTCATAATTGGCCGGGCTTGCTGCAACGATTCTTTTTGCTCCTGCTACCTTTGCCGGTGCAACGACCATGGGTCCTGATGATAATAACGGGAATCTCCCTCCTGGAACATAAGCCCCCACCTTTTCGATCGGTACGATTCTATGCCCCATCTTAATACCCTCGCCAAAATCCTTTTCGAATGGAGTGAGGCAGCTCAACTGTGCTTTAGCAAAATCGGATACTCTTTCCACGACTCGATCGATCAGCACCTTTACCTCTTCTGGAAGAGTCCTGATACAATGCTCGATCTCCTCTTCACTAACCCGGACCGGACGATCGGAATCACCGAATTTTTTTTCATATTCCCGTACGGCATCATCCCCGCCTGCTTTTACATGTTCAATAATCGACTTCACCGTTTGTTCCACGTCATGTGAAGAGGTCTGTTCAAATACGTCCGCTTTTTTCATATATTCCATCCTATTTTCCCCCTAATCGTTGTTTAGTGAAGAGACGGCTGCAGCACAGCCGTCAACTGGCAATCATGATACGCCGGTAAAATTCCCATCATCCATTGTGGTTTCCCCATCTTGTTGTGATTCGTTTTCATCTGGCAAATAGATTTGACGCAACACTTCCATTCCATCAAACAATAGCCATTCCTCCGAGATTTTTTCATTACGGATTTTATAGTGGCTGATGCCGGCAATATCAATGGCTTTTCCGCTAGGGGCTCCGAAGTATCCCGTTCCTTCGTGCACGCCTTGTATTCTCCAGCGAACCGCTACATCCCAATCACTGTCAGAGCCGCGTCTATTACAAGTTACCCTCTCAAGAATCACCTTCCCATTCGGTATGGAGGCAAAGAGGCTCATGAACATACCTTGAATTTCACTTACGCCGATTACATCCTTGTTGCAGACATAATGAACGACTGCATTTTCCTCATAATATTCCCGAACAAAGTTAAATGAGCGCCGAGCCCAAATTCGATTGAATACAAGCTGCATGAACTCCCCTATCTCGAACTCATCAGAGGATGGCGTGAATAGTTTTGGAGGTAGCCCTGTTTCTGCTGTCTCTTTAAATCCAAACTGTATAGCAGGAGCAAGCTTCTGCGTACTTTTAGCCATTTTTTTAGCAAACTCGACCGGATCCAAGCCAAGTTGCAGGACCAGATGATATGTATCCATCACAAGCCATTCTTCGTAAATCTTATTATTTAAGATCATACAATCAGCGCTTGTTCTGAACATCACTTTCTTTCCAGTGGCAGGACCGTATAAACTATCTCCAAGGTTCGTTGCAACAGAACGGCCCCGGTGTGAAGTGAAAAATCCTGCTTCATCATCCCCTGACCAGATTACACTCCATCCAAGCCCCTTCCGATCCGGAAAAGCATGCAGTGTTTGCAGCGTACCTGAGATGACTTCGTTAACCCCATGGCTATTGATCAACCCTTTATGAACGGATATGCTTGTGCTATACGTATCGTAAATAAGTCCGATGTCTTTCTCTTTCCAGATTTGCCGTGTGATTTTCACAATATAATCAACGATGTTGTTGTATTCCGGGTCAAAGCCGTTCATTCTCTGTTTCTTTTGATTCGTTTCTTCTATATTAATGTAATCATAGTCATCTTTTGTATCGAGCATATTAACGTCTTCAGCATCCGCATAGAAGATGAAGTTCGGTGTTTTCTTGACCGGTTGGCTTGCATTCATTGTTGTTTTTTCTTCTTTTGGAGCTACTTGCACTGAACCTGTCTTTTTTTCTGCCATTATTACCATCCTTTTCGTATAAAGTAGTTTCGTCAAAATGCTGTACTTCTTGTAAAGTCATTTAACAGATTGAGTGGCCTTGCTTGCTGAGACAACATCATTTAACGCAGACGTAATCACATTATTCAATATGACCCCGACATATTGGGCGCCTTTGTCAAAAGCCGCATTAGCGGCAGCGCTGTTACTGGCTACGGTACCAATTGGCATATCGAGCTCTTTCCCTTTTATGAACAGTTCATCGATGACCTTTTGCACTTCAGGATGTTTTGCGCCTTCTAGTTGGTATCCCATGTTCACCGAGAGGTCTGTAGAACCGATAAATGCCAAATCAATACCAGGAACTGTTGCAATGTCTTCAAAATTGTTTGCTGCAGCTTGCGTTTCAATATGCACAATTATCATAACATTTTCATTACTCTCATCTAAATAGGGTTTTCCGCCATCTTTTCCGTAACGCGCCGGTCTGGTGGAATACGATACTCCTCTATTTCCATATGGAGGGAATTTAGCCCGCTTAACTACCTCAAGTGCCTCTTCTTTTGTATTGACCATCGGTACTTGTACACCTTTTGCTCCGCGATCTAAAGCCTTTTGAATACTGGAAGGGTCATATGAAACCCGGACGATCGGGACAACCCCAACAGAATCTGCCGTACGGATAATGTTTTCAAGCTCTGATGCACTGAATGCACCATGCTCGTCATCTATTACGACGAAATCAAAGCCGGCATAACCGAGCATTTCGACTATTGGCGGGGAATTTATCCCTAAAAATGCACCAAGAACTTGTTCCCCGCGTTTGATTTTGTCCTTTATGGCATTATTCTTCATCGTCTTCCCTCTCTTTCTGCAGACTGCATCTCGTGCCATGCTGCAAAATCACGTCCAGTGCCCGGCACTTCAATTACCTGACAACCATTTCCTCATTGCAGCGCTCACTTTTTCAGGCTGTTCTAACGTACTTAAATGACCCGAATGACTAATGATTTCAAGACTCGCCGCCGGGATGTTCTCTTTTAGAAATTCAGACATGTGAACAGGACATACCCTGTCTTCCTTTCCTGCCAAAATCATGGTCGGGCATTCAATAGCAGCAAGGATGGGACGTTGGTCAGAGCGCGTCATCACGGCTTTTAACTGATTGATATACCCTTCTTTGCCGACTATTTCAGCCATATCGATGATCTTTGAAACTAATGCTTCATCATTTCTCCGGTCTGGATGGATTAACACCGGGAGAAGATAATTGCGTGTAATATCGAGAAATTGGCCATTATTCGCCATTTCGATGAACCTCTCCCAGCCTGTTATTTGTTCAGGCTGGGGAGGGTTTGGATTCGTATCAAGCAACGCTAGCTTTATGACCCGTTCCGGTGCTATTCGCATGATTTCCAGAGAAATGATGCCACCCAGGGATAAGCCTGCAAGTGCAAACTTATCAGGTGCCTCTTCCAATACCGACTTTGCGATTCCTTCTATAGTATCAGCCTTCGATACATTACAGACTTTCACATCTGCTAGATCTGATAGGTTCACCATTTCCCATAGACGCTCATCACAAAGCGTACCCGGAAGCAAAATGAGCGGTACTTTATCCATCCTTATTTTTCACCCATTTTCAATTTATCGGCAATTTCCTTTTCAAGTTCTTCAAAGTTATCCGGTTTAATCATTTTGCCTAAATCATTGGCAAAGAATCCGTATTCAGCTGCATCCTTGATCACTTTTGGAGACCAGTAAGGGTCTTTTCCATCAAATACTTTATGTTGTTCAAGAACGGCGAAGATCCAAGCATCTTCTTCACTGATGTTTTCGAAACCTCTCCATAAGCCTGGCGGTAATGAAATTAAGTCCCATTGATCGATGATCGTTTCGCCATCAATTTCATCAGGACCCTTCCCCCAGTAGAAACGCCATTTTCCTGAGAGAGGAAGGAAGGATTCAATGTAATCATGCGTATGGTAAGCAGGACCGTTTCCTTTCTGGGCCTTCACCATTCCGATTTGAAAACCATGCGGCTCGGTAATTTCAGGTGTGAAATTATCATTTTCGCTTGCTGTATCCCCAATCAATGTATAGTTGATACGTTGATGACCCGGAATGATACTATCAATGAACATTAATGGTATTCCTTTTGATTTCATTTGATCAAAACGGACGATCCAATTGTTTTCCATTTCCTCATTCGTTACCGCTTTTTTTACTTTAGGTTCTTGTACTGACAATTTAATTTCCCCTTCCGTGTTCGTTAATTTTTTTATTTTCATGACCGCGCTAATTAGAGAGTAAAGACGGCTAGTTTTAATTCAGTCATTTCCTCGACTGAATACTTAATCCCTTCCCTGCCAGTCCCGCTGTTTTTCACTCCGCCATATGGCATGTGATCCACCCTGAATGATGGTATGTCATTCACGATGACACCTCCGACCTCAAGCCGTTCAACAGCATCAAAAGCTTTTGGCATCGAAGTCGTATAGACGCCTGCTTGGAGGCCGTATAAAGAATCATTCACAAGGTCGATGGCTTCATCCCATGTTTTATAGGAATTGACTGAAACGATGGGGGCAAATGCTTCTTGGCAGCTTACTTCCTGTGTTGCCCCCGCATTTTTGATAATGGTTGGGTGAAGGATTGCATCTGTTCTTTGACCGCCATATGCGATTTCCGTTCCAGCTTTTCTAGCCGATTCGATCCACCCTTCCACTCGTTTTGCTTCATTTATACCGATTAACGCGGAAAGATCTGTATCTTCTGATTCCGGATCTCCAAATTTTAGCTGCTTCGTCTTTTCGGTAAACTTTTGCAAAAATGACTCATATAAATCTTCCTGTACATAAATTCGTTGGACAGAGATGCAAACCTGACCTGAATAGGCAAAGGAACCTTCGACACAGCGCTGTGCAACGGCATCCAAGTCAGCAGCACTGTCGATGATGACAGCAGAATTGGAACCAAGCTCCAATGTCACCTTTTTCAAGCCAGCTCTTTCTTTGATCCCCAAACCGACTTCGACACTTCCTGTAAATGTGACCATTTTAATTCTCGGATCAGTGACCAATACGTTGCCGACGACGCTTCCTTTACCTGTGACAACATTCAGGGCGCCTTTAGGTAAACCTGCTTCTTCAAAAATTCCGGCTGCGGCCAATGCACTAAGCGGTGTCTGTGAAGCCGGTTTTAAAATGACCGAGTTGCCTGCAGCAAACGCGGGACCAAGCTTATGTGCAGCTAAATTAAATGGAAAGTTAAATGGTGTGATGGCAGCAATGACGCCGAGCGGTTCACGCTTTGTATAAGCAAAGCGGCCTTTGCCATTTTTAGCGGCATCCATCGGAATCGTTTCACCATGAATCCGTTTTGCCTCTTCTGCTGCAAACTTGTATGTTTCAATCGTGCGTAAAATTTCGCCCCTTGCCGCCTTTAATGGCTTAGCATTTTCCTTAGCGAGTATTAATGCACATTCCTCAAGTCTTTCCTTGAAAATTTCGGCTGCACGTTCCAAGATATTGGAGCGCTCAAGGGCTGTTAGCTTTTTCATTTCTTTTGCACCTTGTTCCGCACATTCTATCGCTTTTAGTACCGTCTCCTTTACTGCCAAAGGCACTTGCGCGATCACTTTTCCGGAATAAGGAGACCGAAGATCGTAATGATCATTTCCTTCCAGCCACTCGCCGCCGATGTATAATCTCTTTTTATCGGAATTTGTCGTGATCAAGTCAGTTTCCCACCCTTCCTTTAAAGGAACTTTGATAGATTCCGAGAATCTTTTGTTCATTTAGCTTATAAGGAGTGTTCGATAGCAAGCGATCAATTTTGGCCGCCTGTTCCGCCAGCATCGGTAATGAGTCCTCTTCAATCCCAAGTTCTGATAACGATGTAGGTAAATCAAGATCCTCCAGAAGCTGATACATATAATCAACAACTGCCTTCAATGCTTCGCTTGGCTGTGATTTGAAATCACCCAGCTGTAAAAAGGACGCTACCTTCATCATTTCTTCCGTGCATGTTTTCCCAATCACTTCGAAAACGAAAGGCATTAAAAGGGCATTTGCGACACCATGCTCAATATGATATTTACCGCCTAGCGGATAGGCCAGTGCATGAACCGCCCCAACCCCTGCATTTGCTAGAGCCACACCCGCTAATGAACTAACCCAGCTCATTCCTGTCCGTGCATCCAAATCATTTCCGTTATGGACAGCTTTCGTAATGTTCGAAGGAAATAGTTTCATTGCTTTCTCTGAATAAACTTTCGTAAGCGGTGTAGCCTTGGTGGCAATATAAGATTCAATGGCATGTGTAAAGGCGTCCACCCCTGATGCCGCAGTAACTCGTGCCGGGCAGGAAATGGTCAATTCCGGATCGATGATCGCTACATCCGGAAGGAATACCGGGCTTACGATCCCTCTTTTTACTTGCTGCTCTTCATCACCAAAAATGGCATTCATCGTCACTTCCGAACCTGTTCCTGAAGTTGTCGGCAAAAGAATGCATTTAACCGCTCTCGATTTCACCACTTTTTCACCGTTTAGATAACTTGTTATATCTTCTTTCCCGCATAAAGCTGCTGTTGCTTTTGCTACATCCAGTGCACTACCCCCGCCGATTCCGATGATTACATCACATTTTTCGGCATCCAGCGTTCGTACAGCCTCCTTCAATAGCTGAAACGTCGGCTCTCCCGAGATCTCCGTATATGTAATGGTTGGTACGGATAGAGGCTTAATATGATCCAACACTTTTTGAACAACTCCAACTTTTTCCAGACCCTTGTCACTTACAATCGCAACCTTCTTGGCTCCCAGCTCTTCGATTTCCTTTACTAACGTCGTAAATGCCCCAACACCAACCCGGAAAACTGTCGGCATTCGAAAATCCTGGATTATATTTTGAGCTATAGACATCATTCACCCTCCTTTTGAATACGTATTCAAAAAACTCACCAGACAGTCCAACCGCCATCGACCACCAATGTTTGACCTGTCATCATATCTGAACAATCTGATGCCAGATAGACCAAGCCGCCAAATAAATCCTCCGTTTTAGCAAGTCTGCCAAGCGGAATCCTGCTCAATACTTCAGCTTTGAACGTTTCATCTTCAAACATCTGCTTGGTCATAGGTGTTTCAATGAAGGTTGGAGCAATGGCATTGACCTTGACTTGATGCGGTGCCCATTCTATCGCAAGCGCTTTCGTCAGCTGTGTAATTCCTCCTTTACTGGAGGAGTATGCAGCCCGTTTGTAATAACCGACGAATGCCATTTGCGAAGACATGTTTATGATCTTGCCTTTTTTTTGGTCGATCATATACTTCCCTGCCGCTTGGCTCGTAAAAAATACACTTTTTAAATTAATGTCCAGGACGGTGTCCCACTCTTGCGATGTCAACACTTCAGCTGGCTTTGCCACGTTTATTCCTGCATTATTTATTAAAATATCAATCTTACCGAAGTGTTTGTATATCCCTTCCATTACTTGTGCCGTTTCTTCAACCTTTGTTAAGTCAAATGCAACGGGTAAAACATTTACACCGGTTTGCCCGATTTCATGTGCTGCTTCTTCAAGTTGCTGTTTATTGCGGGCAACTATCGCTATATCGGCACCGGCCTGCGCAAGCAAATGGGCTAAGTCTTTACCGATTCCTTTACTTGCACCTGTTATGACGGCCACTTTACCGCTTAAATTAAATAAATGATTTATATCCAATCTATCACCTATCTTTACCTCAACGAGGCGATTTTTCATTTTGCATTTTGATTTTGAATACGTATTCAAAATGATGCAAAATACTTGTTAGCGATTACAAATTAAAATATAAACAACTTTCTGACTTTTGTAAATAGTAAAATTTTAAAAATTCCCGATTTTTATGAAAGTGAATACACATAAGGTCCGATCCAAAACCGGCCATTCCCCTTAATCTTGTACGGGGGCTGGCCCTGTTGTTTTACGGACCATCAGTTCAGGCTTAAGGAAAATTTGTATGGATGAAGATGATGTTTCTTTATTTTCAATGAGATAGATTAATTTTTCCAGAGCTGTTAAAGACATTTGATCCATTTGTTGGGATATTGTGGTCAGCCCTATGAATTCATTAGCGGACAATCTTATATTATCAAACCCAACAACCGATAAATCAGCAGGGATTTTCAAATTCAGGCTTGAAGCTGCATCTAGGACTGCGAGAGCCATCTGATCGGATGCGGCTATGATTGCAGTCGGCCTGTCCTTCTTTTTCAGCAGTTTTTTTGTAAATGAATAAATCTTGTCATAGGAAAATTCGCTATTGAAAATCAAGCCTTCATCAATTTCATACCCGTTCTCCATCATCTCTTCTTTATAACCCACCGTTCGCTCATATGTTGCCAAGTATTTGGATGGGCCGGATATTTTCGCTATTTTTTTATGTCCTAATTTTATTAGATGCTGAACAGCGAGCCTGGCACCTTTATTATTGTCCATTACGATAAAATTAACGTCCTTGATATCGAGGAAACTATTATATAATAATACGGGAAATCCATTATCATGTAACTTCTTAATTTTTTCAGTATAATTTTTACTAACGCTTGTAAGTATGATTCCCTCTACCCTTTTGCCAATCAGCAAATTAATGGCTTGTTCCAAGTTTTCATCTTTATGCCCCGTGTTGTAAACGATGACATCATATTTTAATTCTTGTGCCCTTTCTATGATGACTTCCGCCGTTTCGGCAAAGAATGGATTTGAAATGCTCCCCAATATCAACCCTATTGATTTGGTTCTTTTTTCAACGAGGCTTCTGGCTATTTCATCCCTTGTAAATCCCAGTTCATTGATTACAGCAAGAACCTTGTCACGCGTATTTTTCTTAATATAGGGGTAATCATTCAGCACCCTGGAAACGGTTGATTGTGAAACACCCGCTATTTTGGCCACATCTTCTGTCGTCACTCTCTTCATGCTTCATAAATCCTTTCTACGTCTAGTAATTGTTATCCTAGGAAACTAAAATAACGTATTTATATCAATATAAACATTATGATTTCCCTTTAATATATCATAATATTTAAAATTTTACTTCCAGTTATGGAACTGTTTTGGGTTTTGGATTGCATCAGGTTGTACTTTTCGGAAAATATGAGGATTTAAAGTAAGCGTTTGTTGCTTATCTTATCCTATAGGAAAAAGAGCCGATCTTTATAGATGGGCTCCAGACGTAGACATTGCATACAATTTCAAAACACGTTCGGCGTTGATTTCAGAAATCCGCTCCCTTTCCGCCGGCTGTCTGCCAAGCCGCATCAAAGCAAGCGTCTGTGGGGTCCCGGCTAGCCAGTTATTCGGCAGGAGTGTCGCAAATTTCTTCAATCCTTTGAGGGTTCCAAACAGTTTAAAACCATTAAGGAATCTTGTTTAATATCAAGGTCCGGAATGATACCATTCCGGAACCCTTTTGTAGACATAATTAAGTTGTCAAAACTTACACGTTGTTTGGAACGTAAGACACTCGCTCTTCCAGGTTTCAGTGAAACTTAGCCTTTAAAAAGCGATACAGTCCATCTTCTCGATATGAATACTCCGTCACTTCATCGGCTTGTTCTTTGACTAGGTCAGTGGCGTTTTTCATGGCAACGCAATGTCCGGCGAGTTTAAATAGCGGGAGGTCATTTTCGCCATCGCCTACTGCCAGGATATTTTCGGGTGCTAGCTGAAAATGTTTCAGCAGCAGTTGAACGCCTGTTGCTTTTGTGATGCCTTCCACGGTCACTTCTACATTATGATGGGTGGAGGAAGCTGTGGTAAAGGCATTGTACTGCTTGATTTTCCCCAACTCCGCTTTCCATTTTCGAATCGTATCCATTTCATTGCTGAAAAAGTAAATCTTGGCGACGCTGCTTATATCCAGTTGTTCTGACCATCTTATTTTGTCTTCGACTGCATCCTGTCTTGATAGCCATTCATTTTCATCGACTGTCTCAGGTTTTGGTATCAAACCTTGTTTAACCATATAGTCTTTATCTTTAAGTAATGCCATCCGTGTTCCTTCGTTCGGATGAACTTCGTAAAAAATCTCTTCCGCTCCTGCTTTGGCGACCAATTCTTCGACAAGTTCCGTCGACAGGGCGTGTTCGACAATCTGTTCCTTTCCGATGAATACGGACATTCCATTGGCGGTGACCATTCCATCGGCCTCCATGCCGGCCGGCAAAACGTCCCTCACCTCTTCCAGCGTTCTTCCTGTTGCAATGAAAATCAGCTTACCGCTTTCCCTAAGTTCGCCTATGTATTGTTCCAGCGTCTCATTCACAGTATTTCTTTCGTTCAATGTCGTGCCATCCAAATCGAGCACAATTGCTTTGTTGGCCATGCCAATCACCTCAAAAATCAGAATGATGATGAAAATGCCAACAGCCCATTATCTATAAGATCTTAGGCTGTTGGTTTCATTCATATATTTTTATTTCTGTACCTTATCAGTATAACAGTTTAGGATAATCCTAAAAGTTTCATGACACTCAGGATCAAGAGACCTACCACACCGAAGTCCGAATCACCAAATGTGGTGCCTTCAAACCCTACATCCCCCAAGAAGACCAGGAGTATTGCCGGCAGGAAACTGATGATGAGTCCGTTGGCAAACGATCCAAGCATCGCTCCGCGTCTGCCTCCCGTGGCATTTCCGAAAACACCTGCTGCAGCTCCGGTGAAGAAATGCGGTACGAGCCCCGGCACGATTACTTTCAATCCAAGTGCCGGAAGGAGGAACATGGATAATAGTCCAGCCAGGAAACTGAATAGAAACCCGATGATCACTGCATTTGGAGCGAATGGAAAGATGGTCGGACAGTCCAATGCAGGTTTTGTATTCGGTGCCACTTTATCGGCAATCCCTTTGAATGCAGGGACGATTTCAGCAATTAACATCCGTACTCCTGCAAGGATGATGTAGACTCCTGCAGCAAATGTTATCGCCTGGATGAAAGAGAATACGATGAAGTTCGAACCGCCGGATAATTCCGTTTCAATATAGTTCTGCCCGGCAAACAATGCGACGATCACGAAGAACATCGTCATCGTAAGCGATACAGCGACCGATGTGTCCCTCAGGAATCCTAAAGACTTTGGAACCTTGATTTGCTCTGTCGTTTTTTCCTTATTTCCAAACCATTTTCCCACAGTCGCGGATACGAAATATCCGATTGTCCCGAAATGGCCGATGGCAAAATCATCGCTGCCGGTAATCTTCCGTACGTATGGCTGAAGGAGGGCTGGGAACAACACCATGCATACTCCTAATAGAATGGAGCCGACCAAGATAAGCGGAAATCCGCTGAGCCCGCCGACGGATAAGGTGACTGCAAGTAAACAAGCCATGAATAAGGTATGGTGTCCCGTTAAAAATATATATTTAAATGGCGTGAAACGAGCAAGCAAAACATTGACAACCATCCCAAATACCATGATAAGTGCAGTCGAAGTCCCAAAATCACTTTGGGCGGCTGCGACAATGGCTTCGTTATTCGGTATGACGCCTTGTACGTTGAATGCATGATCGAACATTTTACTGAATATATCAAGTGCGCCAATGAGCACTGCCGCTCCCGCTCCGATGATAATGAAGCCCATGACGGTTTTTAGCGTTCCAGATACGACATCCGCACTGGACTTCCGCTGTAACAGCAGTCCGATGAGGGCAAACAGCCCCACAAGTATGGAAGGTGTGCCCAAGATGTCATTCATGATAAGTTCCAGCATTGCCTCTCCCCCTCTTCTTTATGTTTTCTTCTTATAGATGTGAAGCCAATTTCGATGTGATTTCAGGAATGCTCATCATGTTTTCCAGTGTGACGATCGTCCGGGTTCCATCATCCAGCTGACCGACAATATCCGCCGCTCCCAGGAAAATATCGGCCTGAACCGTTTTTGCTGATGCCAAATCCGTATGATCCACCTCGGCTGTCTTCCCCATTTCCGTCAATGCTTTCTTCACATTCATCTCCATGATGAAGCTGCTTCCCAATCC
>NZ_JVPL01000313.1:0-928 GCF_001054655.1 Bacillus sp. 220_BSPC | reverse complement strand
TATTGTCATTTTTCATTTTTAAAGAAACTTATTTTCATGGTAGTTTAAGTACAAACCTTCACAATCTGCTTCTTTTATCAACCCAAAAACATTGAAAAATTAGTGAAATCCTATTTCTATTTATTGCTTAATTTAATTTATTAGATAAGTTTTCCATAATTTCAACACTCATTGAAGTTAAATCTATTTTTCCAAATGAAAACAACCATCTTTATGGCTTAAGGACCACTTTAATACATCCATCTGTCCTTGTATCAAACACTTCATACCCATGCTTTGCTTGGTCAATTGGAAGTACATGGGTTACAACATCGCCAGGATCTACTTTTCCTTCTGATATTAGTTTATAAAGGTAGGGCATATAAGGAATAACAGGAGCCTGTCCGGTTTTAATATCCACGTTTCTTTGGAAAATATCTCCTAGGGGGAATCCATTATAACGGCCGCCATAAACGCCTGTTATTTGTATGGTTCCCGCCTTACGCACGGCTTGGGACGCAATTACAATCCCTCCCATGGCTCCCCCATGTAATTTAAGACCCGATGCAAGATATTCCATCGGAGTCATTTTGCCACTCATCCCGGAACAGTCAATAACGATATCTGCACCACCTTTAGTGATTTCTTTAAGGTATTCGCCAGTGTTTTCATATTGTGCAAAATTTACGGTTTCGACTTTATTCGTCCTTTTTGCATGCTCTAAACGATAATCGAGATGGTCGACAGCAATCACTCTTTTCGCCCCTTTTAACCAAGCGAATTTTTGAGTAAGTAAACCTACAGGACCACAGCCTAAAACGATAACCGTATCGCCAGATTTAACACCTGCGTGATCTACACTCCAGAATGCTGTGGATGCTGCATCAGCGAGCAACACCAATTTTTCATCTTCTACCTCGCAGTCTTCTGGGATTTTGAAAGGGGTAAA
>NZ_JVPL01000312.1:0-7201 GCF_001054655.1 Bacillus sp. 220_BSPC | reverse complement strand
AGGAGGGGGATTGATTGGAATTGGAGTAGGGATCATGCTTCGATATGAGGCAAGTACCGGAGGAACCGACTTGTTAGCTCAATTTATATCGAAAGCTTTTTCCGTAAATATAGGGGTAGTTATTTTCATGATAGATGGTCTAATTGTAACATCGGCGCTTAATACGTTAGAGTTAAAAGCTTTCCTTTTTTCTTGCTTAACTATTTGTATTATCGGAATGATTACTTCTTTTATGGCTAGGCCATCGAATAGCTAAGGAATGAAAAAATGGTATAGAGCAAATAAAATACAGTAAAGGACAAGGGGTAAACTAGAATGGATTTTTAGGAACCAATTGGGAATTTTGTCCATAAAAGTATATTCAAAGGTAGGGAAAGGAACCATTTAGAGCTTCAGATTGAATGATTTCATTTGCATTACACCCTCTACTGCTTTTCCATTTTACTAATAAATAACTTATTGTCATATAGCGCTTGTAATATTTATAACCTTTTATAAATAAAGTACTTTAAATCAGCAGGTTATAAAGGAGCGTAAAAATGATTCTCTCTAAATTTGTAAATGAACTTCCCATTCCCCCAGTCTTAAAACCACGTCGGAAAGATCAATTTCATACTTATTATAAAGTGAATATGACAGAATTTAAGCAATCCCTCCATAGTGAGTTAAATGATACAAAGGTTTGGGGGTATGAAGGCAGCTATCCAGGTCCTACCATTGAGGTGGAAAGTGGAGAGAAAGTAGTCATAAAATGGACCAACAATCTCCCCGCAAAGCATCTTTTATCGGTAGACTATACGGTACATGGCGCCCATTTGGATGTACCGGAAGTACGTACTGTAGTACATGTACACGGGGCTAGCGTTGAACCCGAAAGCGATGGCTATCCGGAGGCTTGGTTTACAAGAGGATTCAAACAAGTGGGGCCTTATTTTAGAAAGAAAGTATATCAATATGATAATAACATGCAAGCTTGTACCCTCTGGTATCATGACCATACACTTGGTATCACGAGACTCAATATATATGCGGGATTGGCAGGGTTTTATCTTATAAGAGATCACCGGGAACGTTTATTGAATTTACCATGTGGTCAATATGAGATTCCTCTTATTATTCAAGACAAATCATTTAATGAAGATGGCTCTCTTTTTTACCCAAGGCAGCCAGAAAAACCAGTCCCGCAATTAGAAACATCAATCGTTCCTGAATTTTTTGGAGATACCATCTTGGTGAATGGAAAAGTATGGCCCTTTTTAAACGTGGAACCACGTAAATATCGATTTAGACTGTTAAACGGATCTAACAGCCGTTTCTATAGGTTCAAGCTTGATTCGGGTCAACTCATTTATCAAATTGGAACGGATGGAGGTTTAATGGAATATCCGATAGGAATGAAAGAAATCATATTGGCACCTGCCGAAAGAGCAGATGTCATCATAGATTTTACCAATTTTGAGGGAAAGAATATTATCCTGAAAAATGGTGCCCCAGCTCCTTTTCCAGACGGCGAACCGGAAAATGTGGTAGATACAGTGATGGAAATTAGGGTGACACTTCCTCTTTTAAGTATTGATACGAGTGTTATACCGTCTTATATGAAGCCTTTTCCAAAAATGAGCGAACAATCAGCTTCAAAGGAAAGGCACTTAACATTAGATGAAAAAACGGATAAATATGGGCGTGAAATCATGTTATTAGATGGTAAAGGGTGGGGTGCTCCCATAACAGAATATCCTAAAGTGGGGTCAACCGAAGTATGGTATTTAATCAACCTAACTGATGATTCACATCCGATTCATATTCACTTAATCCATTTCCAAGTATTAGATCGAAGAGCTTTCAATGTAGAAATATATAAAAAGGAGAGAGTCATCCAGTACACTGGCCCGTTAATGCCTCCAGAACCACAAGAAAGAGGCTGGAAGGATACAGTAAATGCTAATCCTAACGAGGTAACTCGGATTATAATGACCTTTGGTCCTTATACAGGATTGTATGTATGGCATTGTCATATGTTGGAACACGAGGATTATGAAATGATGAGACCGTATATTGTTATCCGATAATAGTCTTTGTTTCATTGATAATCCGGAAACGTTTTTTTCTACATCTTATTTCACTTTTTTTGATTTTCTAAGTATGGTTCTACTTTTACTGCCACTAATAGCTTCTTCTGTATTATTTACACCTCCATCCCCCTAAAATTCTTCCTCGGTTATCACCTTACCTTTGTTTTCATCCGACCTGAGGACAAAATAAAAAGGTGAATTTTACTTCTCGATAATCGCTGATTTGCGAGAAGTAAAATACCTTGGTAAGCCTATTTTTAAAAATTAATAAGGCAGGAAACCATCTGTCCAACCCCGATATCCCCCAAAATTCTGATGCTGCAGTTGATGAAGAATATTCGATGTTAAAAAGACGCCAACAGGAGGCAATTGCTCGGTATAGGTATTACCATTAATAGGATATTCATTCAGGCTTATATCAGTTGTAGCAATCCACGTTCCATACTCACCTGCTTGTAGAGAGGGAGGTTTCATAAGAAGACGTCCACGTAAAATAAAATGTCGAATTCTAATCTGGGGATCATCAAATATGGTTAAGTTGCCAGAGAATGTGGCATAAGGTGAATCAAATGTGATTTGTTTGGTGCTTTCATTCCAAAATCCATTAATCGGAATAGGTATACCACGAAAATTAACCGTACCAATTACCTTGTTATCTGTAATAGAGTTAATGATAAGTGTGCCCCAAATAATCGGTCTGCCAGCTATAGCAGCGTGGATACCCCATACTGATGGGAATGGAAAACTAACCAAACTAGTTACCTGAGAAGTTTCCAATGCTAAACTCTCCTTCATTAAAAGTTTATCTTCTGAGGAAAAAAGGATTAGATATGTTATTTACTCTTGTTTAAAGGAACAATCCAGTATATGCACCACGAGCAGAATAATCCAATAAACAATGGAGAAGTATTACATAATTTCCTTGCGTTTTTTAATTTCTTCAAGGATATGCTTATATAGGCTGTATGCCTTACGATATGAATGGGCGTTTCGTATTTCACTGACGAGTATACCCTCAGAGGCAGTAATTTGAGTGGAATTTCAAATTGGAGAGATACTTCTTCAAGAGGTGGAACTGACCGTTTTATAACTCCCTGTTTTTTGGCTGAAATTTTTGAGGGAAAACTTGGTTGAGATGAAGATGCCTTATGATTGACTACTGATTTTTTTAAAATCATCATTCTACGCCTATGTAAATTCGTTAAGAAACAGAATAATTCACATTAACACATTACCTGATTCTTTAAAAACTCTCCAAGTGAATTCATATATTTTAATCCCGCCTATCAATTTGATGGTTATTGATTTTGGCCATGCGCTGTATGAGAAAGACGGTATTGGCTCAGTTAACTCCGCATGATCTTGCCGCCATTGTGTTTCTTGTCACGTTGTCTGTCAGTCCTATCAAAGCCAACGGATTGGACAGACCATTGCAGGAATCATCACCATTGTTATCATGTATCTGTTGTTTTCTAAATTAAGTCTTTTTCGCTGGTTAAATCGACTGTTCATTGGCCATCCAAGTATTTTTGATTAAACATGGAAAATTTTCCAAAAAAGACTTACGGAAAACTCGTTTTTCTCTCGTGGAGCTATTGTCAACCATTCGGTCTGCAGGATATCCGAACATACGGGAACTCGATTATGTGATTCTTGAACCGAATGGAGACCTTAGTATATTGCCCAACCAATCTGTTGTTCATTTAACGCCTAGACACTTAAGCATTGAAACAGACTATCAAGGACTGCCGATTGCCGTGGTCGTCGAAGGGAAAATCCAGCATAAAAATTTAACATTAATCCAAAAGGATGAAAAATGGCTTCAGGAGGAATTGACTACCAACGGATTTCACCAAATCAATAACATCTTTTATGCGGCCGTCATGGATAAA
This sequence comes from Bacillus sp. 220_BSPC, assembly GCF_001054655.1. Classification (NCBI taxonomy): domain Bacteria; kingdom Bacillati; phylum Bacillota; class Bacilli; order Caryophanales; family Bacillaceae; genus Bacillus; species Bacillus sp. 220_BSPC. The sequence goes on along the minus strand of NZ_JVPL01000312.1, from coordinate 3,237 downwards.
GATCATTCTTTAATCGTTGACACAGGTACCGGTGATCAAAACGCGTAATTTATATACATCTATTTTCTACAGGAAGAGAAAAAAGTTGTTCAAATAAAACCATCATTTTTGGGGATTTTCCCGGTTATAAAAAGACTGAACTAGGTAAAGATATAAAAGTAATTCAACTAATAAAAAGGGGAGATCCTAATGGCACAAAAACAAATTGACGTAAACCAATTAAATCAAGCTAAAGCAAATGTGACCCTTACAGAAAGTTTACTAACTCAAGCAATTGAGAAATCATCTTCAGACCCAACTTTAGCTCAAGAAGCAATCAAACAAGTTGCTAATGAGATTGCACAAGCTCAAACAGCAGTAAGCCAAGTGCAAAGTGCATTTTTAGCCCAAAAATCTGAATAAAATACTTAATTCCCCTGTAACTTATAAAAGTTGCAGGGTTTTATTTCTTAAATTAGTAATTAAAGAAACCAATAATGTTAAGGGATTTTTAAACAAGCTGATAAACAGGTAACATGAATTAGCCACTTTATATGAGCTATGTTGGGCAGCTAACCCAACTTTCGGCCGTTTTTGGTTAAAACACACCAAAAACGGTATACTTATGATGTTTGGCAATGTTGAACTATATCTGTTTTTCTGAAACCTCCAATTTAGTGACCTTTTCAAGCTTCAAAACCTAATGAGAAGTGGGTTCTTATATAGCTTACGGATAACCACTTCATGCCAAAGTCAGTTTTTAAGGCTGGAATTTTTATCTAATAGTCCAATTGTTAGTTATCTACCTAGATGTGGGGCTTTCACCATCCTTCGGTTGTTTAATTTGTACACTCTGTTCTATGGTGTCAATTTTAATATTATTGGCGAAGGATATAAATAAATAAAGACGTACAAGGATAAACCTTAGTACGTCTTTTTATCAATTTTCCATTTGATTCTGAGCTTTTATCGAAGAGCAACATCTTTCTTAATGATTTCAACAATTGTGTATTTAGGGCTCCTTTTAGGTACCCAACCTCTTTTTTGTCCCATAATGACCGTTATGGTCCGAGCACGTAACAATTTTACCTTGTACTAATAGCTGATTACTTATTTATAATCTTTCGACCATAAACCGTTCAAACCCATTATAAAACACTCTTCAGGAAAGTTTTGGTAGTACATAACATAAACAAAGTATACTTCCTACAACGGTGAAAAAGGGTTAGTCGATGAAAAAAGGAATGAGTAAAAAGCTATGGACTGGTTAGCATAGCTTTTTGAGCGATCTTATTGCAATGGAGGATTATGCGGAAACTGGGACATGTACCCTGTAAACTGCTGTGCGGCCTGTTGAAGTTTTTGTGGTTGTTCCGCTTCAAGCGAGTACCATCCCTTTTGAAACATCAGATTATACAGTTCACGCTGCATATTTTTCGTTTCGTCGAAAATCGCGTGAATGTCCTGATATAGCGAAGCGTGGCTTGCCTCATTCATTGCAGTAGAATAAGATGCCGTCATGTACTTTTCATACGAAAGCATATCGTTTAGGAAGTCACGCTCATTCATCTCAGGTGTTTTTGGTACAGGTGTTTCTGGATTTTGAATCTTGTTTTGATTGTTATTCATTTCGTATGTCCCCCTTATTGATTCATCTGGTTGCCATTTTGCTCCAAATGCTGCAAAATGCGCTGATAATGTCTTTCGTGCATCATGCATGCCTTTTCAAGGGCCGCTACGATCTGTTGATCTTGGCACTGGCCTGCTGCAAAATGTGCCTTTTTGAATCCTAAAAGGTTCCACGAAAGCATGTCCTTTAAGTAATTAAAATCTTTCCCTGTGATTACTTGTGGCGGTTCTTGAAAGACCGGCTGCTGATTTTGAGATTGATTCGGTTGTTGCTGTTGCATGAACAGTTCCTCCTTATTCCTTGATTTACCACTTTAGATTTCCAACTTTATGAAAAAAGTATACATACATTTGGTAATTTTTTAGATGGTAATATTCAAAATAAAAAGGAGGCCTAACAGTCACCAACCTTTGGAAGATTCAAATTTTAAAAATCGCCAAGTGAATATACTAGAAGAAACGATAATTAGCAAAATCATACATCGGTGTTTACTACAAAATTCTCAATATTTATATAAGCTCATTTACATTATTGTAGTTGGTCTTGCTGTCCCATTTTGCCAAATTGTTGTTGCCCTTGCTGATTTCCCATTTGTTGTCCAGATTGTTGCTGCCCACCGGTCATTTGTTGTAATTGCTGTTGTGCTTGACTTACAGCTTGATTCATTTGAGTTAATGCTCGATTACTTTGAACGTATTGAGAAGCTTGATTTGGCATTAATAATTATGTTTAATGCACTGGCTCTTTGCAACTGGTGCTGTAAGGTTCGTTCCCGAAGCTCTCCTTGTTTTCCAAAATGGTGGTTTTTTTGGATACTCAGAAACAACTGGTGGGTATGCGGGCGGGCAAGCTGAATATATGCGTGTTCCTTATGGAAATTTTACCCCTTTCAAAATCCCAGAAGACTGCGAGGTAGAAGATGAAAAATTGGTGTTGCTCGCTGATGCAGCATCCACAGCATTCTGGAGTGTAGATCACGCAGGTGTTAAATCTGGCGATACGGTTATCGTTTTAGGCTGTGGTCCTGTAGGTTTACTTACTCAAAAATTCGCTTGGTTAAAAGGGGCGAAAAGAGTGATTGCTGTCGACCATCTCGATTATCGTTTAGAGCATGCAAAAAGGACGAATAAAGTCGAAACCGTAAATTTTGCACAATATGAAAACACTGGCGAATACCTTAAAGAAATCACTAAAGGTGGTGCAGATATCGTTATTGACTGTTCCGGGATGAGTGGCAAAATGACTCCGATGGAATATCTTGCATCGGGTCTTAAATTACATGGGGGAGCCATGGGAGGGATTGTAATTGCGTCCCAAGCCGTGCGTAAGGCGGGAACCATACAAATAACAGGCGTTTATGGCGGCCGTTATAATGGATTCCCCCTAGGAGATATTTTCCAAAGAAACGTGGATATTAAAACCGGACAGGCTCCTGTTATTCCTTATATGCCCTACCTTTATAAACTAATATCAGAAGGAAAAGTAGATCCTGGCGATGTTGTAACCCATGTACTTCCAATTGACCAAGCAAAGCATGGGTATGAAGTGTTTGATACAAGGACAGATGGATGTATTAAAGTGGTCCTTAAGCCATAAAGATGGTTGTTTTCATTTGGAAAAATAGATTT
>NZ_JVPL01000311.1:0-5124 GCF_001054655.1 Bacillus sp. 220_BSPC | reverse complement strand
AAAGGGGTTCAGAATTTTTTAATTCCGAACCCCTTTTGTCTACAAACTGACCATTCTGTTTAAGAATGGTCTATCTTTTTTTGCTTGTACAAATTTGGACGTTGATTGGAACGTTGCACACCCGCTCCAATCAACTATGTTTAAAAATTTGAATAGAACTCCTTTTGCCTACAGTCTAACCATTCTGTTTAAAAATGGGTTTCCCGCTTTCGTCTTTATAAAAGAATAATATTCCTTTTTTCACATTCCTCTATTATTTGGTCATTCCATACCGAAACTTGAACCTCGCCAATATGTGCTTTCTTCAACAAAAACATGCATAATCTGGATTGCCCTATTCCCCCGCCTATTGAATACGGAAGCTTTCCTTCCAATACGGCCTTATGATAATTGAGTACCTTACGATTTTCGTTTTTGGATAATCTTAATTGTTTTAACAATGACTTTTCATCTACTCGAATGCCCATTGAAGAAACCTCAAAAGCACATTCCAAGAGTGGGTTCCATAAAACGATATCTCCATTTAGATCCCAATCATCATAATCCGGTGAACGTCCATCATGCTTTTCTCCCGAATGTAACGCTCCGCCAATTTTCATAATGAAAATTGCACCATATTTCTTCGCTGTCACGTTCTCTCTTTCCTTCGGAGTAAGATCCGGGTATAAATCCTCCAACTCCTGGGTCGTAATGAAGTGAATGTCCTCAGGTAACACAGGCGTAAGCAGATGATGGAATTCAAACATATAACGTTCGGTCGATTTAATGGCACTATATATTTTTTTCACTTCGGATATTAATGTATCCATGTTACGTTGTTCTTTCGTTATGACTTTCTCCCAGTCCCATTGATCCACAAATAACGAGTGTAAATTATCCAGTTTTTCATCACGTCTTATTGCATTCATATTTGTGTAAATGCCTTCATCACAAGCCAAACCATACCTTGAAAGAGTGATTCTTTTCCACTTTGCCAAAGATTGAACCACTTCTATATGTTTATTCTTAATATCCAGAGCATCAAAGGTAAGAATCCGCTCCACACCATTTAAATTGTCATTGATACCATTACCTTCATGTAAAACGAAAGGGGCTGATACTTTAATAAGGTTTAACGCATTTGAAAGTCCTTCTTCAAAATGATCCTTCATTTCATTTATTGCAATATCAGTATGCATGATATCAAGAATTGTTTTATATTTATTCGGCATTGATAATTCAGGCATAATTCTCCTCCAATTCCGCTTTGAATAGCGCATGCACTAAAATAGGCGTTTTCCATTTGACTAAATTACATTATGAAGGAGTTTTCTGTGTTGTTACAAAAATACCAGGTCAGACAAGGCGGACTAAACTTAAAAAATAGGACTAAAAAGGTGGTACAAGTCCAAATGTTTGAATACATTCAAATAAGCGAAGATGTATAAACGATGAGGTGATGAATTGGGTGTTTTTTTCAGCTTTGTATTATTAGGTTTATCACTGGCGGCTCCTATCGGTCCCATAAACGCTGCTCAATTGGACAAAGGAATCAAGAAGGGTTTTTGGCATGCCTGGGTATTTGGCTGGGGTGCCATTTTAGCGGATTTTGTTTTTATAGCCCTCGTCTTTTTCGGTGTCGTCCACTTTTTGGACAACTCCTTCATGAAGACATTTTTATGGCTTTTTGGATTTTTCGTCCTGACCTATACCGGAATCGAAAGTCTGCTAAGTGCAGGCAAGATTGAAGTGAATGCACGAAAAGCGAAAGATTCCCTTTTTTCTTCATTCCTGACAGGATTCATCATGTCCCTTTCGAATCCCTTATCCATATTGTTTTGGCTGGGGATTTACGGATCCATTCTCGCAAACTCCGCTTCCAAATATGATATGGATGATTTACTTTTGTACAGCTCAGGAATCCTTATCGGCCTCTTAACCTGGGATTTCATAATGGCCATCATCGCCAGCACCTTCAGACGCTTTTTATCCAAACCCATTCTAATGGGCATCTCGATCATTTCGGGGATATCCCTTATAGGGATCGGCCTATACTTTGCCATCCAGGCAGCCAAGGTTTTATTTACATAAGAAGTCGAGCATTAACTCGTGAATTTGAATAAATTTTCATATAAAATAAGTCGCCTATTTTATTATCCTTCTTTGTCCATGTCGGACACTTAACCCTCATTGTTCATAGCCTGTAAGGGTAAACACAAAGGGAGGATTTCTTGAATGTATAATTACGGCTATTACCCTTATAAAGTTCCATATTATACTGCTCCATATTATTACGATAATTCTTTTGCTAATTTGCCTTATTATGATGACAGGCTGCCAGTACAAACACTGGTTCCAGTAGCCACTATTTAGAGCCATTTAAACGCAGGCCGGCAAGGTCATTGCTTCAGAGGTTTTTGGGGTAACACCCAGCACACCTTTATTTTAATGGGGATAAATAATACTAACTGGAATGGTACAGATACTCGAAGATGGCATACCAAATGAGGTACATCATACAGATATAGTTGGATTACAATACCTAGGATTAACCTGCCCTGCCGATGGCAGCGGACAGGGTGCGGTCAAGGCGGTGGACAAGGCGGCCCGGGGGGTAACTGTTTTCAGCAGTTCATTCCGGGTGTTGGCTGGGTATGGATTTGTAGATAAAAAGAAACAGCCGATTTATTCGGCTGTCATTTTTTTATTCCATTTACTCGTGAGTTTCAGGCTTTTACTCGTGAGTTTCTCGCTTTTACTCGTGAATTGCGCTTTACTCGTGAGTTTCTCGCTTTTACTCGTGAATTGCTCGCTTTTACTCGTGAATTGCTCTTTACTCGTGAGTTCCGGCCTTTTACTCGTGAGTTTCTCGCTTTTACTCGTGAATTCCGGCCTTTTACTCGTGATTTTCTCGCTTTTACTCGTGAATTGCTCTTTACTCGTGAGTTTCTCGCTTTTACTCGTGAATTCCGGCCTTTTACTAGTGAGTTCCAATTTAAGCTGCTTTCTTGTTAGATGCTGCGTTCTTTTATTTGCTGGACCATTTTCTTGATGAATGTTTCTATCTCGACATTTTCAACTTCTTGTTCCCCGTATTTCCGGACATTTACTTCATTTTCTTTTTCTTCTTTATCTCCGAGGACCAGCATATATGGGATTTTCCCCATCTGTGCTTCCCTGACTTTATACCCCAGCTTTTCATTCCGATCATCGATTTTCACTCTTATGCCTTGATTCTTCAGTGCTTTTTGAACCTGAAAACAATAATCCAGATGAACTTGTGAGACAGGGATGATCTGTACTTGCACCGGGGCGAGCCATACTGGGAAAGCACCGCCAAAATGTTCTATGAGGATTCCAAAAAATCGATCGATCGATCCAAAGATGGCACGATGAATGACGACCGGACGGACTTTTTCATTATTTTCATCGATGTAAGTCAGATCAAATTTGTCGGGCATTTGAAAATCAAGTTGGATTGTTGCACATTGGTGGCTTCGTTTTAATGCATCTTTAATATGAAAATCAATTTTCGGTCCATAAAATGCCCCGTCCCCTTCATTTACTTGATATTGTATCCCGATGCTTTCCAGAACATTTTTCAGGGCTGTTTCAGAAGCTTCCCAAAGGGATTCATCGCCCATTGAATCCTCCGGACGAGTCGAGAGCTCCACGGAATACTCGAATCCAAAAGTGCGATACACCTTATCGATCAGATGAAACACTTGTTTAATTTCACTTTCGATTTGATCCTGCCGTACATAGATGTGGGCATCATCCTGACAAAATGTACGGACACGCAGCATCCCGTTCAATGCACCGCTATATTCATGCCGGTGGACTTGACCGAATTCGGCCATCCGGATGGGTAAATCCCTGTAAGAATAAAGACTGTTTTTAAATATAAGCATATGACCCGGACAGTTCATTGGCTTCATCGCGAATTTTGTTTGATCCACCTCAGTGAAGTACATATTCTCGTGATAATGATCCCAGTGGCCCGATTGTTCCCATAACCGCTGGTTCATCATGAAAGGAGTCCGAACTTCGTCGTAATCAGCTTCAGTCTGAAGCTCCCGCGAGAAATTCTCCAATTCATTTCTAACGATTTGTCCTTTCGGTAAATAAAATGGCATTCCAGGGGCTTCCTCCGAAAACATGAATAACTCCAACTGCTTCCCTAATTTACGGTGATCGCGTTTGACCGCTTCTTCCACGAATTTAAAATGATCCTGTAAATCCTTGTTCTTTCGAAAAGCCACGCCATACACCCTTTGGAGAACTTCATTTTGATTGTCTCCCCGCCAATAGGCACCAGATACACGAGTCAATCTGAATGATCTTACAAATGATGTGGATGGAAGGTGCGGCCCTCTGCAAAGATCGATGAATTCCCCCTGTTGATAGAGCGTTAATTTTTCACCATTGGGGATGTTCTTGGCTATATCCAACTTGAATGACTCCCCTCTGCCCTCGAATAACTTCACAGCTTCTTCATATGACACTTCGATCCTTTTAATCTCCAGATTTTCACTTATGATATGTTCCATCTCTTTTTCAATGGCTTGCAGATCTTCTGAGCTCAAAGGATGGTCTAACTTAAAGTCATAGTAAAAACCGTCTTCCATGACTGGTCCCATCCCTAATTCCACATTTTTGTATAATCTTTTTACAGCCTGTGCCAAAACATGCGCCACTGTATGCCGTAATACTTGTAATCCTTCATCCGAATCGAGAGTCAAGATCGACAGTTCGCCATCCTTATTAAGCTTGTGACTTAGATCAACCAGTTGCTTATCCAGTTTTCCAACTACTGCCTTTTTCCTTAAACTTGAGCTGATTGAGCTTGCCACACTTTCCACTGTGATCCCTTGCGGATACTCCTTTTGCCGCCCATCCGGGAATTGTACTTTAATCATTTTTTCACCCATCACATAAACACCCCTTTTTAATAATAAAAAAACGCACACATCCCTATGCAAGGGACGAGTGCGTTTACCCGTGGTTCCACCCAATTTCCCATAAGCAAAAAACACTCATGGCTCTGGAGCTTGTAACGCAGCTTAGACGATATCAGTTACTTTTTGTTCACCGATATAGCTCAAAGGCGGTAAATCAGTTTCCTAAGCCAGGAAGTTCGCAGCT
>NZ_JVPL01000310.1:0-14691 GCF_001054655.1 Bacillus sp. 220_BSPC | reverse complement strand
GGCGCCGAGGAGGCTCCCGGACCGCCCGCGGAAAGCGAGTGCCTGGAGTGAAAATCAAAATTTTACACCGCCTCAAAAAAACTGTGGACAAAAGGATTTTATCTTTTAACACAAAGTTGATTGGAACGTAAGGTATGAGACTCCCCGGGAAAAGTGAATGCCTTAAGTGGAAATCAACGTTGTGATGAAGGTGATGCTTTGGGCAAATTGGTCCCTGAACATCATGTAGACCTGCAATTATTGATTTCCCGAAGATGATCGCCCAAATTAGACTTGCTAAACGTCCTTTAACCGAATGCACTTGCATTCGCTGAACTTCAAAAACGGGAATTATACTATTGTATAGTTCCCGTTTTTTCTTGCTTTTAAGAAAGAATCAAATGTGTGCCGGTCTCTTTAAACGAAGAGATGAAATCTTTAGGCAGATGATCGTCAGTAATGATGTAATCGATTTTATCAAGTGACGATATCCCGATGGTCACGTCTTTGCCGAACTTGGAGCTGTCAGCGGCAACAAAGACTTCTTGGGATAAATCAATGATTTTTTTTCGTGTGTTCGCTTCTTCTAAATTATAGTCGGATATGCCTTTTTCAACGGTTATGCCGCTCGCACAAATGAATGCTTTTGAAATATTCAATTCACTGAAGTTGAATAAGTAGTCGAATGCAACGATGGATTGTTCATTTCTCCTGACTTTCCCGCCTATGATCAATATCTCGATATCGCTATGAATGAGTTCATTTATAACAGGAATCGAACTGGTTATCACGGTCAGTTTCTTTTTCTGTTTTATATATTTAGCGATTTGATAGGTTGTCGAACCACTATCGATATAAATGCAATCACCATCGTCGATATACTCACTGCATTTTTGGGCGATGGTTTCCTTTTCTTCTAATTGACTGAACATCCTTTCATCTATCGTCGATTCCCCAAATTTCGATTGAACCAGCTTAACGCCTCCATAGATCTTTTCAATTTTTCCTTGCCTTGTAAGAAGGTTTATATCCCTTCTGATGGTTTCGATGGAAACTTGCATTTCTTCAGTAAGCTCGGCAATCTTCATCACTTTTCTAATCGTTAATAACTCGATGATCTTTTTTTGCCTTTCAAGAGGAAGCATAAGTTACACCCGCCTATTCTTCATATCTATCTTCCTGATATTCAGTTTAAGTGTACTGTTTACCGCGAACATATTCAACATATAGATGATAAAAATATCATTAGTTGGTCAACAGTTAGTATCAATTTAGTAAAGAGATGTTCAATATTTACAGAGTATTTACAAAAATCTCAAATTCGGTTTACAAAGGGCTTTTATACTAAGGGTGTATTAAAGGAGGTGAACGGTTTGCTAAAACTACAAAATATTAGCAAGCAATTCGATGGAAAATCAGTTTTGGATCATATAAATCTTGAAATTAAAACGGGGGAGATCGTTTCACTATTAGGACCAAGTGGAAGCGGCAAAACTACTTTATTACATATAATTTTGGGCTTGACGGGTATCAATCATGGAAAAATCATTTTCAATGATACCGATTTGAGTAACGTGCCCATGAAAGACCGGGGATTTAATATCGTTTTCCAGGATTACGCTCTTTTCCCGCATTTGAATGCCTATGAAAATATCGTTTATGGATTGAGGAACAGGAAGGGGTCCGTTTCCAAGGAAGAGCTTCAGGAATACATCGATTTCCTGGAATTAACGCCGCATTTGAAAAAAAGGATAAGTGAATTATCAGGGGGTCAGAAACAAAGGGTTTCGATCGCAAGGACTCTTGTAATGAAGCCGAAAATCCTCTTACTTGATGAGCCGCTGAGTGCTTTGGATGGTGTGATCAAGGAATCGATAAAGGAACGCATCAAATCCATTGCCCGCGAATTTAAGCTGACGACCATCATAGTGACTCATGACCCGGAAGAGGCTTTGACGATGTCGGATAAGATTTTGATCATTAATCAAGGTAATATTTCTCAATTTGGGTCGCCGCAAGAAATCATCAATCAGCCAGCCAATGATTTTGTTAAGGAATTCATTCTTAAACAGCTGGAGATAAAGAGAGAAAATATTTATAACTTATTCGGTGAAAAGTATGCCTGATGTAAAACCGGCAATGAGAATCATTTATATACCTATCTTACTACTATTTGCCGCTTTTCTTTTCTTGCCGCTTGGCATGTTGTTCGTCCGTTCTTTTGAAACGGCAGATGGAATCAATCTCACGAATTATCTAACGGTCCTTTCCAATGCTGAGCTGATGAAGTCATTTGGAAACAGTGTGAAAATCTCGGGACTCACAGCCGTCATTACGACCGTTTTAGCCTTTTTCCTGGCCTATTCCATCCATTGCACCCGATTATATAGGCCATTAAAAAGTGTAATTAAAACCGGGATCCTTATTCCGATGCTGCTTCCGACAATCACATTCGGGTTTGCGATCATCTACTCTTTCGGCAATCAAGGAATCATAACGAAGATTTTTGGAAGGAATCTCTTCGATATATATGGATTTAATGGATTATTGATAGGTTATGTGATCTATACATTGCCATCAGCTTTTCTTCTCATTAATAATTCCTTCAAGTACATGGATAAAAAGTTCATCATCGTCTCAAAATTAATGGGTGACGGAACGATAAGAAGTTTCTTGAATACGATCATACGGCCATTGTCAGGAACTTTAGGTGGAGCTTTTGTACTTTCCTTCATCTTGAGCTTCACCGATTTTGGGATACCGGCTTCGGTCGGCGGGACCTACTCCGTCGTTGCGACGCAATTGTATCAAGTCATGCTGGGTTCCATCCCTGATTTCAATAATGGCGCAGTGATTGCCATTCTCATGCTCATTCCGGTAGTATTCAGTGTTTTCCTATTAAACTATCTGGAAAAACTTAATTTTCATTATGACAAGTTCAGCGATATTGAATTGACGCAGCACAAAGGGAGGGATATCTGTTTTGGCGGTATTTCGGTGCTGGTCTTAATAGGAATGTTTTCTGTATTTGCAGTCATGTTCATTGCACCATTTTTAACTAGTTTCCCTTACGATCTCACCTTCACCTTAAAGCATTTTATCGACACATTCCAATCGAGCGATTTAACGGCAGTCTATAAAAACTCCTTATTCGTTGCCTTGATGACGGCCGTACTGGGAACGTTCATCGCCTTTAGCTCGGCGGTCTTGAATGTCAGGACGCCCCTTAAAGGGAAATCATCAATGGATGTCATTTCGATGCTGACGAATACAGTACCGGGAATGGTGTTGGGCTTATCGTATTTGCTGCTGTTCAACGGCAGCAGCTGGAAGGGGACCTTTGCCATCATCATTCTATGTAACATGGTCCACTTCTTTACGACACCCTATTTAATGGCGAAGAACTCTTTATCCAAAATGAACCCTGCTTGGGAAACCACCGGGAATTTATTGGGGGATAGCTGGATCGGGACAATCTATCGTGTCATTCTGCCTAACTCGGCATCTACGGTAATCGAGATGTTCAGCTACTATTTCATCAATAGTATGGTTACGATCAGCGGAATCATCTTTTTGGTCACGGCCCAAACCACATTAGTGGCCAGTAAAATTAAAGAGCTTCAGCATTTTGCCAAATTCAATGAAATATTCATCCTGTCTCTACTTATCTTTTTTACAAATCTAGTCGTGAAGCTGCTTTGTGATCATTATCAAAAAAGACAATTCAAACATTAATGAGGGGGATATTATGTCTAAAACGATCAAGATAGCCTTACTTTCTTTAGTTGCTCTAAGTTTGGTATTTGTATTGGTGGGCCGTAACAGCGGCAAAGCGGATGAGGAAAAGGTGGTCATTTATACGAATGGCGATGAAGAAGCCACTGCCGCAATGGAGACTTCGCTGAAGGATGCCGGATACGAAGGAAAATATGTCCTTCAATCATTAGGCTCATCTGAATTAGGAGGGAAACTGCTCGCAGAAGGAGATGAAATCGAGGCTGATGTCGTGACGATGAGTTCCTATTTCATTGAAAGCGCACAGGAACAGCACTCCATGTTCAAGGACCTGTCATTCAGTACAAAAGCATTGGAAAAAAAACCAGCCTATTATACACCGATTTTGGCCAATACCGGTTCCATTTTTGTGAATACGGAAGTGCTTAAACAAAAAGGCCTGCCGATGCCTACCTCGATTAAGGATTTAACAAAGCCGGAATATAAAGGGCTCGTTTCAATTCCTAATATCCTGGACTCTTCAACAGGGTGGCTGTTAGTTCAAGCAATAATCAGTCAATACGATGACGCAGAGGGCAAAAAGGTTCTCCATGATTTAATAGCAAATAGCGGTCCGCATCTTGAGAGCTCAGGTTCAGGCCCGATCAATAAAGTTCAAGCAGGGGAAGTGGCTGCCGGTTTTGGTTTACGTTATCAAGCCGTGATGGCTAAAGAGTCGGGCTTACCGATCAAATTCGTCGATCCGGCTGAGGGGAATTTCTCCTACACGGAATCCGTGGCTGTCGTGAATAAAGGTAATGAAGCTAAAACAAATTTAGCGATGAAAATGGCAGAAACGATCAGTAAAGATGCTAGAAAAGAACTGTTGAAACATTACCCGGTCGCACTTTATGAAGGTGAAAAGGTAACGGAAAAGAATAAACCGGCCCACCCTATGAAATTCAAGCAGCCCCTAACGGTCGAATTATTGAAACAGCACCAAGAGTTCTTTAAATCAGCACTATGATGAATACAGTGAGGAGTGAAGGAAAATGAATACCTATAAACTATTGACGCCTGGACCGCTGACCACTACAAGTACGGTGAAACAGGAAATGCTTGTTGACCGCTGCACATGGGAAAATGATTATAAGGAAATCACACAAAAAATCAGATCCCAGCTTCTTGAATTGGCATATGCTGCAAACGGAGAATATACGGCTGTACTTATGCAGGGAAGCGGCTCGTTTGTTGTAGAGTCTGTGCTGACGACTGCACTTTCAAAATCCGATAAAGTGCTGATCATTACGAATGGAGCATATGGAAAACGGATTGTGAAAATGGCGGAGTGCATCGGCCTGAATCATGTTGAATATGGCGTAGAGTACAATGAATATCCAAAGGAAGCTGAAATCCGGAACATTTTACTGGATGATCGCGACATCACACATATAGCGATGGTTCATTGTGAAACGACGACAGGGATTTTAAATCCGATAGAGATGGTTTCGAAGATATCAAACGAACAAGGAAAATCCTTGATCATTGATGCGATGAGCAGCTTTGGCGGAGTGGAGATGAATGTGCCTGAACTCGGAATTGATTATTTGATCAGCAGTGCGAATAAATGCATTCAAGGAATCCCTGGTTTTGGTTTCGTCATTGCAAAGCTTGAGAAATTGTTGGCTTGTGAAGGCAATGCCCGCAGTTTGTCCCTGGATTTATATGACCAGTGGAAAGAGATGGACAAGGATGGGAAATGGCGTTTCACATCTCCAACACATGTAGTGGCCGCGTTTGCTAAAGCGCTGGAAGAATTAACGGAAGAAGGCGGCATCCCAGCCAGATTCACCCGTTATAAAAATAATAATGATAGGCTGAGGGAGCTGATGGGGAAATTGGGCATTCATGCATACATCTCACCTGATAAACAATCGCCTATCATTACAACTTTCCTTTTTCCAACTGAAACCTTTGATTTTGGGGACTTCTACAATTTCATCAAAGAGAGGGGCTACGTAATTTACCCCGGAAAGCTGACTGACATAGATACATTCCGGATCGGCAATATTGGCGAAATCCATGAAGAAGATATCGAGGAACTTGGCAGGATCGTAGATAAATATATGAAAGTGGTGACAGTATGAATAAGGTAGAAGGAATCATTTTGGATTGGGCTGGAACAGCTGTGGATTTTGGATGTTTTGCACCAGTGAATGTTTTTGTGGATATTTTTAAGAATGCTGGACTGGACGTGACGATGGAGGAAGCCAGAGCTCCGATGGGCATGTTGAAAATCGACCATATTCGTGCGATGCTGACCATGCCAAGGATATCCTCGTTATGGGAGGAGCAATACGGAAGGCCATTCAATGAGGAAGACGTTGAAAAACTATATGCTGAATTCGAACCGGCGCTGATGATGTCATTGGCGGATTATACAGATCCCATTCCAGGGGTTATCGAGACGGTGGAAGCATTAAGGAATCGCGGCCTGAAGATTGGGTCGACAACGGGATATACGGATACAATGATGGAGGTCGTCACAGCAAATGCTTTGAGAAAAGGGTATGGGCCGGATTTCCATGTAACTCCGGATGCAACCCATTCGATTGGAAGGCCATATCCTTACATGATCTATCGGAATATGGAAAAATTGAAATTAGCGGCATCATGGAAGGTAGTGAAGGTAGGCGATACCATTTCCGATATGCAAGAGGGAGTGAATGCTGGGGTATGGTCGGTCGGAGTCATTGTCGGAAGCTCTGAGATGGGATTGAGTTTGGATGAGTATACAAGTTTGCCAGAAAGAGATAAACAAGAACTCATCTCTAAAACGGCAGATATCTTTTTCAATAACGGGGCAGACTTTACCATCAAAACGATGGAGGAACTGCCTGAACTCATAGATCATATCAACCTTCTAATAGCGGAAGGGAAAAGACCTCGTTCAAGCTAACATTCATCACAAAAAAAGTGCAGCATCTTTCATCCTTGAGTAGGGATGAAGGATGACAGCACTTTTTTTTCAATCTTATACATACGCGTGCAGGATTTTTTTTTTGAAATTTAACTCGACTGCTTATTGTAAAAAGTGAGAAAAGAGTGTACGATTAACTGAGAATGATAATCAATCACATTTGATTACCGGGGAGTGGACGTTGATGGAACAGCAGGATTTATTTGATGTAACGGTTATTGGGGGAGGTCCAGCAGGCCTTTACTCCACTTTCTATAGCGGACTTAGAGAAATGAAAGTTAAACTGATTGAATACCAGCCACGGCTGGGCGGGAAAATTCATGTCTATCCAGAGAAAATGATTTGGGATGTAGGAGGGCTGACACCGACTACTGGGGAAAAATTAATTGAGCAGCTAGTGGAGCAAGGTTTAACATTCAATCCAACAGTCGTCTTGAATGAGAAAGTGGAATCAATCACACGTAATGAAGAAGGCATCTTCGTTTTACATACGGCTTCAGGTCAGGTGCACTTTTCCAAGACGATCATTGTCGCGGTTGGCGGCGGAATCCTGAATCCGCAAAAGTTGGAAATAGACGGGGCAGAAAGGTTTGAAGTCTCCAATTTAAACTATACTGTCAAGTCTTTCAATCGTTTCAAGGATAAGGCGGTGATCATTTCAGGCGGCGGGAATTCTGCCATAGACTGGGCAAATGAATTAGAGCCCATTGCCAAAAAGGTGTACCTGACATACAGGAAAGATAGTTTAGCAGGACATGAATCACAAGCAAGGCAATTGATGGAAAGCTCTGCTGTTTGTTTCTTGAATACGACGATTACAAAATTGATCGCCTGCGACGATCATGAATCAATTGAGCATGTTGAACTGACGAATCACGCAACGGGAGAGGTATCTTACTTACCGATCGATGAAGTCATCATCAATCATGGTTATGAGCGTGATACATCGCTGCTTCGAAATAGTAAAGTGGACATTGCCATTGCCGACAACTATTATATTGAAGGTACTCCTTCAAGTGAATCCTCGATGGATGGAATATACGCTGCCGGTGATATCCTTAAGCATGAAGGTAAATTGAACCTGATAGCAGGAACTTTTCAAGATGCAGCAAATGCCGTAAACAAGGCAAAGCAATATATCCAGCCTGACGCTCACGGAGTGGGGATGGTTTCTTCCCATAATGAAATCTTTAAAAAGCGCAACAGGGAATTGATCAAGGAAATGATGAAACCGGCTGGGGTACTTTAAAGGGAGCGGATTTCTAAAGCAGTTGGAACTTCATTGAGGGTTTGTATAATCCGATCGGGGATTTTCACTCCAGGCACTCGCTCCGCGGGCGGTCCGGGAGCCTTCTCGGCGCTCTTTGCGCCTGCGGGGTCTCCCTTGGACACGCTTTTCCCGCAGGAGTCTCGAACACCCATCCAATCAACTGGGATGTTTTTTTTAGAAAAATTTTAGGCAAGCTGACTATTCTTCGAATTTTTCTACAGTTTAAAAGCTCCAGGGCCTCATTGGCCCTGGAGCTTTTAGTATCTTCGAAATTATAGAGATTCTTTAATGACCTTCTTGTAATGAAATACGGATAGGATCCCGAAGATCGAATACAGTGCCGTGTATAATGCCATGACGATGACCATCGGTGTCCAAACTTCGGTCCCGAAAAAGAACCATCCTGATTGGACTGCGAAATAACTGTGAAGCAGCCCGACGACTAAAGGAATGCCGAAATTGAAAACTTGTTTTGCTTGGATTCCTCTTAGTAAGTCACCACGCGTGAATCCTAGTTTTCTTAAAATCGTATAATTGGATTTTTCACCTTCACTTTCATCCATTTGCTTGAAATAAAGGATACAGCCGGATGTGATGAGGAAGGTTAATCCCAAGAAGCCGACGATGAACATCATAAGACCCATATTCTTCTTCTGGTTGGTGAAATTTTCTAATTGGGAATCATTTACATGTTCTTCTTTAAAATTCATTTTACTGAATAGATCATTCGCTTTTTCAAGTTCAGCTTCATCCTTCACATCTATGCCGATATTAACGGATGATACTTTTTGGATTTTAGGGTCGACATCCCTTTTCAAACGGTCGAATATCGTTTGGTCTACAATCGCAACGGGCAATCCGCCACTCGTGAAGTAATAGGACAGGAAGGTATCATCATTCAAACCCAAATATGTTTGCGGAATCACTTCATTTTTGCCCTTCAGTTCAATCTTTCCGGAATCCTTCAAGGATATGACCTTCTCCATCATACTACTGTATCCGCTGAAAAGGGTCTCATCTTCAGCAAGGTTGATTCCTTTAACGGATTCATCACTGATGACGGGAACGGTCATGATGTCCGAATCGAAGTTCACTCCTTCGAGGCTCGTTTCCATTATTTCCTTTACGTTGACATCCACTTGAATGACGTCAATCACCTTTGCGTCATAATCAATTTTACTGTCTGATAAAGCTTCTTTGAATGCATCTGCATCTCCCTTATCCGTCATCGAAAAATCGTTAGGGATACTGCTTTGTGCACTCTTCTCCGCAGAGTAGTAGGAGATATAGCTTAATGATAATAACCCGATCGCCAAAGCGGAAACGGTGGTGATGATCGTCAATAATATCGCATTCGATTTCATCCGGAACATGATGGATGAAAGGGACAATACTTCATTGATGTTCAAATAGCCATTTTTCTTTTTACGGATGATATTAAAGATGAAGCTTACGGATCCTTTATAGAATAGGTAAGTACCGATGATGACGGTTGCCAGAATGAAGACCATGGCCATGAAAAGCTCGGTCATATCTGAAAAAGCTCCATCGAATAATTTGGATGAAATGACATAGCCAGCAATGATCAGGGCGATCCCGAATATCCCGATGATCATTTCGAACATCGAAACTTTTTTCACTTTTCCTTCCGTCATGGAAGTCACTCTAAATAATGATAGAATGGTTTGCCTTTTAATGAAGGCATAATTCATCAACATGATCAAAAGATAGATGGCACTGAAAACGAGCAAGGTTTGCACTAGCGGCTGAAAAGAAAAGTTAAGAGTCGCGATTGCCTCGACACCCATTATTTTAAATAGGATCATGATGATCAATTTTGAAGCGGCAAACCCTACAAAGATTCCCAGAAATACGGAACAGAAATACAGGATCAGGTTTTCCACACTCAGGATACGGAATATCCTGTTCTTCGTCATGCCTATCAATTGGAATAAGCCAATTTCTTTACTGCGTCTTTTAATGAAAATGCTATTGGCATATAAAAGGAATATGGAAACAATCGCAACAAGCAGGATTGATGCAGCCTTGATGGAGGCGGCACCTTTTACCGTCCCCTCCGCTTTATCCAGCGCTGGGTCATATTGCAAGGTGACAAAGGCAAAGTACAGGGAAGCGCTGAAGATCAGGGCAAACACATACAGATAATAGTTCTTCAGATTCTTTTTCAGATTTCGCAAGATGAGTTGATTAATGCTCATTTTGAACCCCTCCCAATACACCTTGTGTTTTCATGATGTCCTTGAAGAAGGTTTGTCTGGATTCTTCACCTTTATTCAATTGGGTATAGATTTGTCCATCTTTAATGAAAATGACTCGGCTGCAATAACTGGCGGCCACGGGATCATGGGTTACCATGATGATGGTCGCTTTGTGCTTTTTATTCATTTCGCTCAGTTTGTTCAGTAAATCGGAAGCTGATTTGGAGTCAAGCGCCCCAGTCGGTTCATCCGCAAAAATGATGCTTGGATCATGGATGAAAGCCCGTGCTGCAGACGTACGCTGTTTTTGACCACCGGAAATTTCATTTGGGTATTTATCCTTCACTTCATATATGCCCAGTTCCTTCGCCACGCTATCAAACTTTTGTGCCGCTTCATTATTGGGCGTTTTTGTAATGGATAAAGGCAAAAGGATATTTTCTTTGACAGTCAATGTGTCCAATAGGTTATATTCCTGGAAAATGAAGCCCAAGTGGTTCTTACGGAATTCGGCCAAATTCTTTTCTTTCATCCCTGAAATCTCTTTACCATCGATTGTAATGGTGCCGTTGCTGATTTTATCGATCGAGGAAAGGACATTCAGCAAAGTCGTTTTTCCTGAACCGGAAGCACCCATGATACTTACGAATTCGCCTTCTTGTATGCTTATATCAAGACCCTTTAATACTTCTTGTTTATTGAATTTATTACCATAGCTTTTATGGATTTTTTTCGCTTCTAATATATTCATTTGGATACACTCCTTTTTTCTATATCCTCATTATAAAAGGCCATGTATTTCTTTTCCTTCGTTTGGACGAACAAAGAATAAAAGCATGTGACACTTTTGTCACATGCTTGTGATATTCACGAAATCATTTCTTTTTGGGAAGGTCAAGGTAACGGTCGTCCCGGTTCCAAGCACTGATTTCACATCAATGGAGATGAATAGGGACTCGGCCGCATTCTTGGTTAAATATAACCCCATGCCGGTTGCCGCATTGTCACGATGGTTTGTCGTGGATGTAAATCCTTTATCAAATATGCGGGTTAAATCCTTTGGGTCAATTCCCCGTCCGGAATCCTGCACTTCAAGAACCGTTTGTCCGGCTCGCTCATGGCTATAAATTGTGATATCTGAGTTTTCACTGTATTTAATGGAGTTGGTCAAGAGCTGCCTCATGATGAAGGCCAGCCATTTGGCATCACTAAGCACTTCGGTTACGTCCAATTGTATGTCGAAGCCGATTCCTTTTTGAATGCACCATGATCGCAGCGTTTTAATCTCATCAAAGATTATTGTTTCCAAATCGGTTTTCTCTATATACAAATCATTTTCGATGAAAGGCATGCGCCTTTGATGGAGCTGCTGATCAAGAAGAAGATGAATGCGCAGCCACTCATAAGTCAAGTGTGATTTCAGCAATTCATCATCCAAGCGGTCAATCATTAAATGCATCGCCGTCAATGGTGTCTTCACTTCATGAATCCAAGATAATAATTCATCCTTCTCCTGCTCTAAAGTCATTTGACCGATTGCAGCGGACTGCTTCAATAATTCAGTTTGGTTAATGATGCTGTTTTCTATGATTTTTTCGAAAGGGCTCTCTGGTTCGGCTATATTCGTTATATCCAGGTTGTCTTCCCTCACTTTTAAACTTTTATAAAAATACGTTTCTTTTTTATAGCGGAATATCAGAAACATACTGAATATGAGCAATGATAAAAAAACAATATACAGTATGGGCTTTAACGGAATGGCCGAATCAAGATAGGCCACAAAGATAATGAATAGATGAAGAAGGATGTAAAAGGTGATCCAGCTGAACCTTTCCACGAGATATTTTCTGATCATGCATTTGCCTCTTCTACGGCGATATAGCCCTGTCCGACTTTCGTTTCAATATAATGACCTAAACCCAGTTCATCCAACCTCTTTCGTAAACGGTTCACATTAACAGTAAGGGTGTTATCGCTTATAAAACGTTTGTCATCCCATAGGCTGTTGATCAATTCTTCGCGGCTTACGATCTTGTTTTTCTGTTCAATGAGCTTTTTCAAGATGAAAATTTCATTTTTCGTCAATTCGATTGTGCCCGTCTCGGCCGAAACCGTGTTCTTCTCGTAATCCACGGTGGCGCCGCACCAGGTTTTCAATTCGATCTTTTCCGTATTGTAATTATAGACACGGCGAAGGATGGCCTGTATCTTCGCGATGAGTACATCGAAATGAAAAGGCTTCTGGATAAAATCATCAGCTCCAAGCTGCATGGACATCACCATGTCCGTAGGATGATCACGTGATGATAAAAAGATGATGGGAACATTGGAATGGGACCGGATCATTCTGCACCAATGAAATCCATCAAACTTCGGCAACTGTATATCAATGATGACCAAATCAGGTTTTATGTCCGTGAATTCCTGAACCACCTTACTAAAATCGCCGATTCCGTAAATATCATAAGACCATTGCGCCAATCTATCTTTAATTTCATTGAATAACGTCGTATCATCTTCTATCAATAATAGTTTAAACAATGGGTTCACCGCACTTTCCAGCTTTTTCTTAAAAGTATATAGTAAAACCTTTATAGGTTCTAGAGGAGGGGAGGTAATAGACTACTGGTTGTGTGTAAACCATTATTATATTAAAATTGGCATAATGAATGGAGGAAGTGAATTTATGACTGATTTTCCTAATTGCCCTGCATGTGATTCAGAATATACATACGAAGACGGAAGTCTTTTTGTTTGCCCGGAATGCGCCCATGAGTGGACGGTGGAAGCGGAAAACGAAAATGGTGATCAAAAGAAGGTTATCAAAGATGCTAATGGAAACGCCTTGAATGATGGTGATACCGTTACGGTAATCAAGGACCTTAAAGTGAAAGGGAGCTCATCCGTTTTAAAAATGGGCACTAAAGTCAAAAGCATCCGTCTAGTTGATGGAGATCATGACATTGATTGCAAGATTGATGGTTTTGGTGCAATGAAATTAAAATCCCAATTTGTTAAAAAGGTATAATGATAAAAAACGGCCTAATCCATTGATTAGGCCGTTCTTTATTACGTTCCTTCTTAATAAACTTTGTCACCGTTAAAGATTGAATTCTTAACGACCACATAATCCACATTCCGGATGGCTTCCAACTTGGTACCGCCTGCATATGAAATGGATGACTGAAGATCTTGTTCCATTTCCTTCAACGTATCTTCCAAAGATCCTTTGTGCTCGACAAACATCTTTTTGCCTTCAACGTTTTTCTTTTCACCTTTTTGGAATTCAGAAGCTGAACCAAAGTATTCTTTAAAGGCCTTTCCATCTTTCTCGATCGTTTGACCTGGAGATTCTTCATGTCCGGCAAATAGTGAACCGATCATGACCATTGAAGCTCCAAATCTAACCGATTTGGCAATATCACCGTTCGTACGAATGCCGCCGTCGGCGATGATTGGCTTGCTTGCCGCTTTTGCACACCAGCGAAGTGCAGCTAATTGCCAGCCGCCCGTTCCAAATCCAGTCTTGATTTTAGTGATGCATACTTTTCCTGGTCCAATGCCCACCTTTGTAGCATCGGCACCGGCATGTTCCAATTCACGTACCGCTTCAGGAGTTCCCACATTTCCTGCAATGACAAAACTTTCAGGTAAATTTTTTTTAATATGCTGTATCATCTTTATCACGGCATTGGAATGTCCGTGTGCAATATCTATCGTAATGTATTCAGGTACAATGTTGTCATTCGATAATTGTTCGATGAAACCGTATTCTTCATCTTTAACGCCGACACTGATGGAAGCGATCAATTCTCTTGCATGCATGTCTTTAATGAAAGTCAGTCGTTTTTCTGGCTCAAAACGATGCATGACATAAAAGTAACCGTTTTCAGCCAAGTAAATGGCAATCTTTTCATCAATGATCGTTTGCATATTGGCAGGTACTACAGGTAACTTGAATGTATGTTTACCTAAAGTAACGGATGTATCACACTCAGAACGGCTATTTACTACACATTTTGCAGGAATTAATTGAATATCTTCATAATCAAACACGTTTTCCATGTTATGCACCTCTATATACGAATATTTTTGTCTTTTTTAATAAAAATTGTTCGCCCATTAGGTAATGTACATCATTTTTGACAGTAAGTCAAAATTTTTATTGGTTTTATTCTGATTTTATTTCAACTTGAAGGGAAATACGTAACAGGGTAGGGAGCTGAAAAGGACGAATGAACATGTTACTTGGGAACGATGATTTCCACTCCAGGCACTTGCTTTCCGCGGGCGGGTGGGAGCCTCCTCGGCACGCCTGCGGGGTCTCCCATGCCACGCTTTTCCCGCAGGAGTCTCGTACCTTCCGTTCCAATCACCTTTGTTTTATTTAGATAGAACCTTTTTGTTCACAAACAAGATAATAATTGTTTGCCGACAGCTTTTTTGTGGGTTTGTAAATGGGGAACGATGATTTCCACTTCAGGCACTCGCTTTCCGCGGGCGGGCGGGAGCCTCCTCGGCGCGCCTGC